>NZ_JAIUKC010000108.1:0-44888 GCF_020177435.1 Saccharopolyspora sp. 7B
GTGCAAGGGAATCCCCGCCGCACCCGCTCGACGGCCCGGCCCCGCACCCCGCGGGTGGCCGGGCCGTCGCAGCATGGGGCCATGACCTTTCACGTCACCGCCGCCGACCACACCGGCATCACCGTCGCCGACCTGGACCGCTCGCTGGAGTTCTGGTGCGGCGTGCTCGGCTTCGAGCTGGCCCGCCGCGGGCACCTCACCGGCGAGTTCGCCGCGCAGGTCACCGGCGTGCCCGGCGCGGACATCGACATGGCGGTGGTCGTCGTCCCCGGCCACCGCATCGAGCTGCTGCAGTACAACGCCCCGGCGGACCGCGTCCGCGTGCGCTCACGCCCGTGCGACGTGGGTGCGCAGCACCTCGCGCTGCAGGTCGATGACATCGACGCGCTGCTCGCGGCGGCGGCCGAGTCGGGCTGGGAACCCGCGGGCCTGCCGCAGACGATGGCCGGGGGACCGCGCGCCGGGACGCGCTTCGCCTACATGCGAGACGCGGACGGGACCACCGTGGAGCTGATCCAGCCGGCGTGAGCGTCCTCACCTGCGGCGACGGTCGGGCGTGTTCGAGACGCCGGTAGCCTTCGAGTGACCGGAGGAGGAACCATCCGCTACGACGGCCACGTCACCAAGGCTGCCCTGATCGTCAACGCGCAATCGCGGTCCGGGGCGCGCGCCTGCTCGCACGCCGAGGACCTGCTGCGCGCGCTGGACGTGCCGCTGCACGCGGTGCACCCGCTGCGGGACGCCTCCCGGCTGGTGGAGGTCGTGGAGGGCGCCGTCGAGGACGGGCACGACCTGGTCGTGCTCGGCGGCGGTGACGGCACGGTGAGCTCGGTGGTGGACGTGCTGGCACACCGCGAGGTGCCGATGGGCCTGCTGCCGCTGGGCACGGCCAACGACTTCGCCCGCACCATGCACATCCCGGCGGACCTCGACGGCGCCTGCCGGACCATCGCGCGCGGGCACGTGGTGGACGTGGACCTGGGGCGTTGCGGCGGGAACTTCTACGTCAACCGGGCCTCGGCGGGCCTGGGAGCGGCGGTCGCCCAGCACATGTCGCCGGTGCTGAAGCGGCGGGTCGGCCCGCTGGCCTACCCGGTGGCGACGGCGCGGGCGCTGCGCAGGCACCGGCCGTTCGCGGCGACCCTGGAGTTCCCGGACGGCGACCACGCCACGATGGAGCTCACCGACCTGCTGCAGATCTCGGTGGCCAACGGCCGGTACTTCGGCGGCGGGCAGCTGGCGGCGGCCGACGCGGGCATCGACGACGCCATGCTGGACGTGTCGGTGCTGCACAACGGCAGCCCGCTGCGGCTGCTGTCGATGGCGCGGGAGCTGCGCACCGGCAGCACGACGGACAGCTCGCTGGTGACGCACGTGCGGACCGGCTCGGTCGTGGTGAACACCGACGAGGAGCTGCCGATCAACGTGGACGGCGAGCTGGTGGCGAACACCCCGCAGCGGTTCTCGGTGGCGCGCAACGCGCTGCACGTGGTGGCTCCGCCGACGTGGACCGACGGCGGCTGAAACCGCGGTCCCGCATTTCTCGATCAGCGCCGTTTCCGTATTTCGCGGAATTCCGGTGCGAACGGTTCGCGCGCCGGAAGCCGTTTCCTGAATTCTCGTCGGCGAAATTGAACGGTTTTCCCGTTTCCCCTGGTCTGAGCTGGACCTCTCGGCCCTGTTGGGTCATTCGGCGGACAAGTGATTGCGCTGAATGCTGCACTCGGCGGTGCTGATCCGCGTGCCAGAATTCGGCCTTGACCGTGTTCTGCGGCGCCCTCGCGAATTCATCGACGTGCGAACGGCGCCGCTCTTTCCGGGAGAGGACCGCGCTCGTGCTGAAGACCCGCTGGACACGCTTCGCGCTGGCAGGTGTGCTGCCGCTGGCCGTGGCGCTGCCGCTGCCCGCTTCCGCCGCGCCCGCCGACCTGGGCGGCACCGACCGCCCGGTGGCGCCCCACGACTCCTACTACGAACCGGCGCTGGGCAAGACCGGCCCGGAGCTGAAGGCCGCCCTCAACGACATCATCAGCAGCGCCGACCAGCTCACCTACGACGAGGTGTGGGACGCGCTGAAGGTCACCGACCAGGACCCGGCGAACCCGGACAACGTGATCCTGCTGTACTCGGGCCGCTCGCAGGGCAAGGACACCAACGGCGGCGGCGCCGACCAGTGGAACCGGGAGCACACCTGGGCGAAGTCGCACGGCGACTTCGGCACCTCGCCCGGGCCGGGCACCGACGTGCACCACCTGCGCCCGACCGACGTCTCGGTCAACTCGGCGCGCGGCAACAAGGACTTCGACATGGGCGGCAGCCCGGTCGACGAGGCCGAGGGCAACTTCACCGACGACGACTCCTTCGAGCCCCGCGACGAGGTCAAGGGCGACGTCGCCCGCATGATCATGTACATGGCGGTGCGCTACGAAGGCGACGACGGCGCCCCCGACCTGGAGCTCAACGACCAGGTGGACAACGGCAGCGCGCCCGCGATGGGCCGCCAGTCGGTGCTGCTGGAGTGGAACGCCCAGGACCCGCCGGACGACTTCGAGAAGAACCGCAACCAGGTCATCTTCGACCAGTTCCAGCACAACCGGAACCCGTTCATCGACCACCCGGAGTGGGCGGCCGACATCTGGGGCTGATCCCGAGCGCCGGAGGTGGCCGCGCGCCGCCTCCGGCCGGATCGGTGGGAACGGACCTGGGCTCGAGATCGTCGCAGTAGTATCGCCACCACTGATCGGTGGTGGGTGCACCGCTTCGAGTCCTGGGGGGACGACCGTGACCTTGAACGTCGCACCGGAGGCGCTGTCGGCGCACAGCCAAGGCTCCCAGGGCGTGTCGCAGCACTTGGACCAGCTGTCCGCGGTGCTGGAGCAGGCTCGGGTCAGCGACGACTGCTTCGGCCCGATCGGCGAGCTGCTGGCCATGCACTACTTCAGCTCGCTGGAGGAGTGCCGCGACCTCGCCACCCAGGCCGGCGGGTTCATGGGGCACATCTCGCAGGCCGTGCAGGACTGCGCCAAGGACTACCAGGACATGGACCAGACCCAGGCCGACGACCTGGGCAAGATCGACCTCAGCGGGATGCGGGTCTCCGGCGGTGGACCCGCCTCGCTCGGCGAGGTCAACGGCGCCGGCGGGCCCGGCCGCAGCTACCTGGGGCGGACCGCCGAGTACGGCTCGTCCGCGGTCTCCACCAGCAACGACCTGGCGCGCGCGGACAACCCGCCGGACATCGCCATCGCCACCGTCAACGCCCGCATGGAGCAGCTGGACATGGCGCTCAGCCCGGGCAAGGCGTTCGCGGACAACGGGCTCGGATTCCTCATCTCCCTGGTGATCAGCCCGCTGGTGGAGTGGGTCATCGAACCGCTGATCGGCGACCCGGACCAGATGCGCAGCACCGGGAAGGGCTGGGAGCAGGTCGCCGACTGGGTCGACGGCCTCGGCGAGCAGGAGCAGCAGCGCGCCGCCGCCACCCGGCCCGTGTGGGAAGGCCGGGCCGGGGACGCGTTCCGCAAGCAGATGGAGGAGTTCACCGGCGGCACGACCGCGTTCGCCGAAGAGATCCGCGGCGTCGCCCAGGTCCTGAACTTCGCCGCCGACATCTTCGACATGTGCGTCGAGATGATCGTCGACATCCTCCAGGAACTCGTGATGGGCCTCATCATCGAGTGGATCGCGGCGCTCGCCGCCTCCTGGATCACCGCGGGCGCCTCCGTCGCCGCTGCCTCCGGGCTCACCGCCTCCCAGGTCGCCATCACCGGCACCCGCCTCGGCACCAAGGCCGCCGAACTCCTCCACAAGCTGAAGCCCCTGATCACCAAGCTGGAAGAACTCCTCCAAAAGCTCCGCAGCGGCAAACTCCGCAAGGTCGTCGAGAAGATGAACGATCTCCGCGAGGGGAACAAGCGTGAGCAATGGCTGGCTCGGCAGATCGACTCGCATCCGCTGGCCAAGATCGTGACGCGAGGCGACACCAAACCTTTGCGGCAAGCCGAGAATGCCGTTGACGAGGCCCGGCAGGCCGTGTCCGAAGGGCGCCCGGGCGCGCACGAAGATCTCACCGCCGCGCTCGACCGCGCGGCCGATGCACGAGCCAACATCGCTTCTACGACGGGCAATCGCTTCTCCCGGCAGGTATCGATGAGCGGTGATCTGGAGTCGGCGACGGGTGAGCAGGCTCTCGCCGCTAATCTCGCTCAGACGGGGCTCGGTGCGGTGGGGCTGAGCGGCGAGCACCGTTGGCAGGACGCGGTTCTGCACCAAGGCACCCAAGCAGTGGCTCAGGAAGGCGTCGAGCAAGGTGTGAAGTACGGATATGACAAGGCGCAGAACCCGTCGAGCGAGGAAGACCGCGATGCGGCGACCGAGCGGGGCTTCACCATCTGAGGAGTGCGAAACCGATGTCCGTCTCAGGTAAGGCCGGAGCCGCGTTGGTGGCGCGGCGGTGGTGGTGTGCGGCGGATGAACCGATCGTATGGGCGTTCCAGGTAACGAGCCGGACGTTCCGGGTCGAAGGCTGCAACGAGTACGGACGCCCCCTGCCCCCCGAAGAGCGGAAGCGGCGGTCGTTTGCGTCGTCGGCGGGCCGTGCCGTCGGCAAAGCGGGGTTGTCAGCGGCGACCGTGCTGGGCACGGCGGTGTTCGGTGGCGGAGATGACGCGGGAGTGCGCCAGAACGAGACGAAGAGGGTCGACGACCTGACGATTCTCGGCGGATCGCCGGAATGCCGTGCCGTTCAGCTGCACAATTCGGAGCGCCCGCCTGACGCTTCGGCGATCGAGCAGGTGTGGGTGTTGACGCCGCGCCGGTTCGCGGTCCTGATCCCGGTGGGACGTCCTGCTCCGGTGGAGCGGGAGGAGCCAGGCGCATTGCGGGAGTGGGGTGAGACGTTGAGCGGGATGGGGCGGATCCTCGCTGGTACCGAGCCGGAGAAGTTTGGCCGGAACGCGCCGGGTGAGCGGATCGATCCGGAGCGGATGGTGGAGTGGTTGAGCTTCACCGGCCCGGAGTTCGCCGATTGCCGGCCGGTGGTGCAGGGGAACACCGCGCATTGCGTGTTGACGTTGCAGGACGGTTCGGGTTTCGCGTTGAACGCGCGTTCGCCGGAGGGCGCGCGGTTGATGGCCGAAGGGGTGCAGGGGTTCGTGCGGGGTGCTCGTGGCTGACTTGTCGCCGTTGGACCAGCAGCTGTTGCGGGAGAAGTGGCAGGCGAAGCTGGCGGAGGAGTGGCTCGGCGAGGGCGAGTCGCTGGTGTGGGTGTTGCTGCCGGAGCAGGGTTATGCGGGTTCGGTGGTGTCGGGGCGGACCCGGTTGCCCCACGAGCCGCTGTCCGAGGTCACCCCGTCCACTGTGGATTCTCCGTCGTGGCCGCTGCCGAGCGAGTTGGTGTCGACGGGCGGTTACCGAGATGACGAGTGGGCCGACGACCCGTCCGTGGTGTGGTGGGCGTTCGCCGCGGAACCAGGGCTGGACGCGGCGCGGTTCGCCGATCATCTCGCGGTGATGCCGGGGGTTGCGTTCGTGGCGCTGAGCTCGGCGCGGCTCGCGGTGGTGGTGGAGCAGGACAAGATCGCCGAGCGTCCGGCGGAGTCGGAGGGCAAGGGGTGGCTCGGCCGAGCTCGGTCGGCGGCGGCGCAGGTGCAGAAGGCCGCGGAGGGTCTCGCTTCTCGCAAGGACGCGAAGGCGGCGGTGTCGCACTTCGAGGTGCCGCTGTCCCGGATCGGGGCGATGAGCTGGGCCCCGCTGGGCCGCAGCATCCCGCGGGCCCCGTTCCTGCGCGTCGACTTCACCGACGGCTCCTGCCTGTTCATCCGCAACGGCGGAGCCGAGGGCTACTCCGTCAAGTTCCCCACCGTCCGCTGATCGGTAGTGCTGGTCGAACGACATGTTTCAGGCGAGATCCGAACAGCGGCGCCCGGTGGGGTATCGGTGAGGTGCCCGCTCGGCGAGCAACGGCTCGTCACTCCGACGAGACGTGTGCTCTGAGGGAGGAATTCGATGTCGGTGTCCGAGGCGCTCGGCGCGTCGTTGTCGGCTCGCCGGTGGTGGTGCGAGCCGGGGGAGCCGGTCGTGTGGGCGTTGTGGACGCGTGGCACGGCTTTCCGGGTCGATGGCTGCGATGAGTACGGCCTGCCGAAGCCCGGGTTGGGCAGGAGGTTCGGGAGCGCGGCCGGCAAGGTCGGGGACGCCGTGGCCGCGGGCGTGCTGACCGGGATCTTCGGCGGCGGCGACGATGGCGGCAGCGGTACCCGGAGACCGGTGCAGGGGTTGACGGTGTTCGGGTCCGGGCGGGAGTGCCGAGCGGCCGCGCTGGTGCGGACGGATCCGCCGGAGGGCCATTCGGTGGGGGATGTGCTGTGGGTGTTGACCCCTGATCGGTTCGGGGTCTTGGTGGGGCCCCGGCGTGCGGCAGTGGATACCGGTCCTGGTGGGTGGCGTCAGCTCGGGCACGGATGGGGTGATGTCGGCCGGGCGCTGGTCGGAACGTTGCCGGAGGAGTTCGGTGCCAATGAACCGGGTGAGCAGCTGAAGTGCGATCCGGTGGCACCGTGGTTCACGTTGGAGCGAGCGGAGATCGCGGACTGCCGGGTCGTCGGGCCGGAGCACCGGCCGACGCAGTGCGCGCTGGTGTTGCGGGACGGTTCCGGATTCGCGCTGGAAGGTCACCTGCCGTCCGGCGCCGCCCTGATGGCCGAGTCGATGCGGGCGTACTTGCGGGGCGCTCGGGGGTGAGGCCCGGCTGCCCGCGCTCCTGCCCTGGTGTCGAACGATGCGGGCCGCGACGGGGAGTTCCTGATCTCGACGTCGCCGACGCTGTCCCACGTCGTTGGTGGGGTGCTCCGCACGAGCCGGTGGCCGGACGTGACGAAGTCCTATGTGGATGGTCTCGGATGATCGCCGATCACCTCTGGTCCCCGGCGGGGTGAATGAGCGGGCGATGACCCGGCTCACGTGAGCCTTTGTCGATGCCCCGGCCGGGACGTCCACTCCCGTACACCCGCCACTACGACGCGGAGGCCGACGCCGGGAAGTTCGCCGGGCGCTGAGGTCAGGCGTCCGCCAGCGGGAACGTCGCGGTGAAGCGGGCTCCTCGGTCGGAGTCGGTGATGGCGAGGGTGCCGTCGTGCAGGTGGGCGATCTCGCGGGCGAGGGCCAGGCCGAGTCCCGCGCCGCCGCGTTCGCGGGCGCGGGCGGTGTCGAGGCGGGCGAAGCGTTCGAAGACGTGCTCGCGGGATTCGGCGGGCACGCCGGGGCCGTCGTCGAGGACGTCGAGCCGCGCCTGCCCGTTCTCGACGCGCAGGCTCAGCGACAGCCGCTGCTCGGCGTGGGTTTCGGCGTTGTCGAGCAGGTTGGTGATCAGCCGTGACAGGTGGGTGGGGTGGCCGTCGACGACGACGCCCGGTTCGATCTCGGCGTGCCGGTGCAGGTGGGTCGGGGGCCTGCGTTCCAGGGTGTCGGCGGTGAGCGAGCCGAGGTCCAGTGCTTCGCCGGGGGTGTGCGGCATGCCGTCGATGCGGGCCAGTGCCAGCAGGTCGGAGGTGAGCCGCTCCAGGCGGTCCAGGTCGTCGAGGGTGCCTTCGGCGATGCTGGGCCAGTCGGCCCGTTGCGGGTGGGCTTGTGCCACTTCCAGCGGGGTGCGCAGGGCGGCCAGCGGGCTGCGTAGTTCGTGGGAGGCGTCGGCGACGAACTGCCGCTGCCTGCGCACCGAGTCGTCCAGCCGGTCCAGGGTGTCGTTGAGGGTGAGCGCCAGCCGCGCGATCTCGTCGCCGCTCGCCGGAACCGGCATGCGTCCGCGCAGGTCGTGCGCGGACAGCCGGGTGAACTCGTGCCGGATCGCCTCCACCGGGCGCAGCGCTCGGCGGGTGCTGAACCAGGTCAGCGCGGCGACGACGGCCAGCAGCACCGGCATCCCGAACAGCAGCCCGGTCGTGGCCGCCTCGGTGGCGCGCTGCACGGATCGGGTGGAGGCGCTGGCGATCAGCGTCTGGGCACCGGCGGGTGTGTCCACAGTGGCCTGCGCGGTGCGCAGCGGCGCGATCGGTTCCTCGCCGGAGTGCGAGATGTCGCCGGGCAGGTCCGACCGGACTCCTGTCGCGGGTGGGTCCAGCGGTTCCACGGGCCGGGGCCGCGGGTCGTCCTGCGGGCTCACCGGTTCGCCGGGTTCCGGGTCGGCCGGGTCGAGCGCGCTCATCGGCGGCCCGGGGGCGGGCGCCTGGCCGGGTTCCGGGATCGGGAGGGCCGATTCGGCGCCCGCCGGTATCGCCCGCACGGTGACGTCGTCGGTGCGCACCGGGAGCTCCACCCCGGCCAGCACGGCCTCCCGCGCGGTGCTCAGCTGCTCGTTCAGCGCGGCGTCGAGCTCCTCGGTGAGCCTGCCGTGCAGGTAGCCGATGAGCGACAACCCGATGGCGACCGTGGCCAGCGCGACGATGCCGGTGGCGGTGAGGGTGGTGCGGGCGCGGATCGACAGGCGCCGCAGCCGCAGCGGGTCACGCACGGGTGCCCCCGGCCCGGGTGCGCGACCCGTTCGCGGCGGGCCGCTGCCGCGGTCCGCGTCCGGTGCGCGGCGTGCGCGCGCCGCGGTGGTCCTGGTCGATGAGGCCCCGCATGCGGCTCAGCATGACACCCGCAGCTGAAGCGATCTTCAGGTTGCTTCAGCTCCGCTTCAGCGGGCCCGGGCACCGTGGTCCTCGTCGCGGGAACACCCCGCGGCGAACCGGATCAGAGGAGTTCTCCACAGATGCGACAGACGCGAATCGTTCGGGCCGCCGCCCTCGCGGCCGGTGCCCTGGTGCTCGGACTCGGCGGCGCGGGCACGGCCTTCGCGGCCTCCGCGACACCGGTCCCCGCCCCGGTGCAGGGCGAGCCCATCGAATGCATCCCCGCAGGCGAGCCGGGCGTGCCCCCAGTCGAGGGCGTTCCGTCCGGTGCGCCGGGCGTGGCACCGAGCCAGGACCGCGGGGCGGACGACACCGTGCCGTGCATCCCGGGCGGCCCGCCTTCCGAGGGCGTGCCCGCGCCGATCGAGTGCATCCCGTCGGGTGAGCCGGGTGTCCCGCCGGTGGAGGGAGTCGCGGCCGCGCAGGCCGATGACACCGTCCCGTGCATCCCGGACGGCCCGCCCTCCGAGACCGTGCCCGCGCCGGGCGACACGATCCCGCCGCTGCCGACCGAGCCGGGCCGCCCCGGTGTCCCCTCGGACGCGCCGGGCATCCCGGTGCCCGCGCCGGGCGTCGCCCCGATCGGCTGATCAGGGCCGGCCGTCGCGGCCGGGAGCGGTTCCCGGGAGGACGGTCCCGGGCCGGGGGGGGGGGGGGGGGGGGGGGGGGGGGGGGGGGGGGGCGCGCCCCCGGGGGGGGGGGGGGGGGGGGGGGGGCGCGGGCGCCCGCCGGGGCCCCGCGGCGCGGCGGGGGGGGGGCCCCCCCCCCCCCCCCCCCCCCCCCCCCCCCCCCCCCCCCCCCGCCGTGCGTCGGAGGTGCCCGGTCAGCCCTCGGCGCCGCCGTCCGGCACGAGCCGGTAGCCGTGGCCGCGCACGGTCCGGATGCTGCGCCGCCCGAACGGGTTGTCGATCTTGCGGCGCAGCGCGCTGATGTGCACCTCGACCAGGTTCACGTCCGGATCGGCGGCGAAGTCCCAGCCGCTCTCCAGCAACCGCCGCTTGGACACCACCTGCCCGCCGCCGCGCGCCAGCAGCTCCAGCACCGCGAATTCCTTGCTGGTCAACGAGATGTCCTGGTCGCCGCGAGCGCAGCTGCGCCGCGCCGGGTCCAGCACCAGGTCCCCGACGCGCAGCAGCGGCGGCCGGGCCGTGGCGCGGCGCCGGATCGCGTTGCGCAGCCGGGCCAGCAGCACCACGTACGAGAACGGCTTCGTCACGTAGTCGTCGGCGCCCGAGTCCAGCGCGTCCGCCTCGTCGTACTCCCCGTCCTTCGCGGTGAGCATGATGATCGGCGTCCAGTCCTCCGCCGCGCGCAGCCGCTCGCACACCCGGTAGCCGTTGAGGCCGGGCAGCATGATGTCCAGCAGGATCGCCGCGTACTCGGTGTCGGCGGCGAGCCGCAGCGCATCGAGACCGTCGCCGGTGACGTCCACCGCCCAGCCCTCGGCTTCCAGCCCCGTGCGCAGCGCCTCCGCCACACGACGTTCATCTTCGACGACGAGCACCCGCATGCCGATCAGCATGCCAGCCCGCCGGACGCCGGTTCACTCGAACCGCTCGGGGTCCCCCGCGCCGTACCGCACGACCTCCGCTTCGCCGCTGGAGAAGTCGACGACCGTGGTCGGTTCGGTGCCGCAGTCGCCGGAGTCCAGCACCGCGTCCACCTCGTGGTCCAGCCGTTCCTTGATGTCCCAGCCCTGGGTGAGCGGCTCCTCCTCGTCGGGCAGCAGCAGCGTGCTCGACAGCAGCGGTTCGCCGAGCTGCGCCAGCAGCGCCTGCGCGGTGACGTGCTGCGGGATGCGGATGCCGACCGTCTTCTTCTTCGGGTGCATCAACCGCCGCGGCACCTCCTTGGTGGCGGGGAGGATGAAGGTGTAGCTGCCGGGAGTGCTGGCCTTGATCGCCCGGAACACCGAGTTGTCGATGTGCACGAACTGGCCCAGCTGCGCGAAGTTCTCGCACACCAGCGTGAAGTGGTGCCGGTCGTCGAGCTTGCGGATGGTCTTGATCCGCTCCACGCCGTCCTTGTTGTCCAGCCCGGTCCCGAGGGCGAAGCAGGAGTCGGTGGGATACGCGATCACCCCGCCGGACCGGATGAGGTCGACCGCCTGGCCGAGCGTGCGGCGCTGCGGGTTGTCCGGGTGCACGTCGTAGTACCTCGCCATCCACCGAGCCTAGGATCACCGGCCGCCGTCCGACAGGGCGGGCCGCGATGAGACCCGGATCGGCGGGGCATCGGACTGCTCTGATCGAGCGGCCGCCAGATCGGTGGTCGTCCGTAGCGGATCTTGTTGGTGTTGTGCGAGCCGTCGTAGCGTCCCATCTGATCGGGGAGGACGGGGATTCATGGATTTCGGTGCGGTGATGCGTGCGCTCGGCATCTCGGGGAATCTGACTCTGGTCTCATCGCGGGAACTGGTCGACAAGGTGAATCGGGCGGCGCTTCGCTTCGAGCGGAAAGAGCAGAAGCAGATCTTCCGGTACCGCAAGTGGCCCGTTCCGGTGACAGTCCCGGACGTGCTGCCCACCGCCCCGGTCCACGTTCTGCGGGAGGTCGGGGTCGCGACCACCTTCTTCGACGATCCGGTCTTCGCTGACGCGGCGAGGCTGTGGGCGCAGCTCCGCTACTGCGCGACCCTCGCCCCGCACCGCGGGCGCATGACGTTGTCGGCCACGGCGGCCAGTTCCGTTGTGCACCACCACAAGGTCGCCCAATCCGAATACCTGGGTATCGGGCTGGCGTTGTTCGTCGCTCGGCATGTGCTGAGCGAGCAGTATCCTGGATTGGACTTTCAGGCAGTGGATGCCGACGTCGCGCTCCGCTCGGGGATTCCCGGAGTGGGGGCGGTGCGCCAGGCGAGCGGTGTCCGAGTTCGCCCGGACTACTTCCTGATCGGCCACCCGCGCAACGGTGGCGCGGTCAAGATCGTAGTCCTGGAGTGCAAGGGCAATCACGGCAACGAGTCGCTCGCGGTCGATCAACTGGCGAAGGCGTGCGTGCAGGTCCGGTCGGTGGAGATCGCTGGTCGCGGTTGCCTGCCGTCACTCATGGTCGCGTCGTGTCTGCGGCAGTCCGGCATCACCGTGCACGTGCTCGACCCTCCGGGAGAGGACGAGCTGTGGTCGGGTAGCGCCGACGAGCTGGAACGCGAGTTGAACGAGGAACTCGGCGAGGTTCCGGAACCGTTCACGTCCGAACGGCCGGGATCCGAACAGCAGGACGACGCCGTCGACGAGCTGGCCCTGTTCGACCGGACACTTCCTGTCGATGTCGAGGAGTCCGATACGTCCTTTCCTGCAGAAGCGAGGGTCCTCAAAATCCCGCAGGCGAGCCAGAAGTGGTTCTCCCACGCGCTCGCGCGTTTCGGCGCGGCCTCGGCATTGCTGTTCGCGGGTGCGGGCCGGACTGCGGCCACGTACCGGCCGCCTCCTCCACGCGGGGGGTTCACCGGCCTCGACGAGCAGAGCTCGGCCTCGGGCGACGACGCGGCCACGGCGTTTGATCTCGGCGGCGGCCTGCACGTGATGGGTACCCGCTCGGTGCTTCCACTGCCGGATGGCGGGCGGTTCGTGGTGCACCGCGGCCTCGAATCCGGATTGTACGAGCAGCTCGCGGGTCAGCGGCTTGGTTCGTACCTGCGTTCGGCACCCGGAGTCGAGGAGCGTTGGCGGAACGGCATCCCCGATGAGGAGTTCGCTCGCGACGCCGTCTCCGTCGGGTCTGACGGCACGGTTCTCGCGGTGTCCCTGGACCGTGGCCGGTGAGGAACACATCGGTCGTTCGCGCCTGCGCGAAGCGGGCCGTCCCGAGATCCGGGCGGCCCCCTCCGCGGGTCGGTTCACCAGCCGCGTTCGCGCCACTCCGCGAGGTGGGGGCGCTGCTCGCCTAGGGTCGAGTCGTCGCCGTGGCCCGGGTAGAACCAGGTGTCGTCCGGGAGCTCGGCGAAGATCCGGTTCTCCACGTCGTCGAGCAGCGAGGTGAAGTCCGCGGGCGAGCCGGTCTTGCCGACGCCGCCGGGGAACAGCGAGTCCCCGGTGAACAGGTGCGGGTGCCCGGCCGGGTCCCGGTACAGCAGCGCGATCGAGCCGGGCGTGTGCCCGCGCAGGTGGATGACCTGCAGCTCGGCGTCGCCGACCGGCACCACGTCGCCGTGCTGGACCAGGCGGTCCGGCGGCACCGGCAGTTCCCCGGCGTCGGCGGGGTGCGCCAGCGTGTAGCAGCCGGTCTGGCCCGCGACCGCGCCCAGCGCCTGCCAGTGGTCGCCGTGCTGGTGGGTGGTGACGATGGTGCGCAGCCGCGGCCGGTCGTCGTCGTGACCCAGCAGGTCGGCGAGCCGCTCCGAATCGTTCGCCGCGTCGATCAGCAGCGCGTCCCCGGTGCCGCGGCAGGTCAGCAGGTACGCGTTGTTGTCCATCGGGCCGACCGACACCTTGGTGATGGTCAACGCGTCCAGGACCCGCTTGGCGGGGGCGCCGCCGGGTTCGACATGGCCGGTGTACTGCTCGTATGCCTCCACGTGCGAAGCGTATCGCTCGGCGGCGCCGCCCCTCACAGCCACACCGGCAGCGCCGGGGCGTCCCCTTCCAGCGGCTCGGGACCGGTGCGGCCGAGCAGCCAGCCGAGCATCGGGCCGGGGCGCCCGCGCACCTGGGCGGGCGGGGAGGTGGTGCCGCGCAGCTCCCAGGTGCGGGTGCGGCCGTCGTCGAAGTCGACCACCACCGTCACCGCGGGCACGTCGGGCCTGCCGCCGAACTGCTGCACCACGTCCTCCAGCAGCTGCTCGGCGTCCGCTTCGGGGACCTCGTCGAAGCCGACGCCGCCGTCGAGGTCCACCAGGTGCACCCACAGCTCCAGCAGCCGCTTGCGCAGCACGTGGTGGGCGGGCATCGGTTCGCGTCCCACGACCTCCGCGTCCCACGCCGAGGCGGGCAGGGTGCGGACGGCGTGCGCGAACCGGCCGTGCGAGGCCACCACGTCCTCCACCAGCAGCCGGTGCCCGCGCACCGCACCCTCCTGGATGTCGGCGTCGCGGTCGGCGGGGCTGGCGTACATGGGGTGCTCGGCGCCGGTCCTGGCCCAGATCAGCAGGTTCAGCAGCCCGTCGGCGTTGCGGGCCAGGTGGGTGAGCACGTGCGCGCGGGTCCAGCCCGGCAGCAGGCTGGGCCGTCGCACGCTCGCGTCGTCCAGCTCCTCGCTCACCTGGAGCAGGCGCTGCGTGCTGCGTTCGATCGCGGACAGGGCGGCGGTGACCTGTTCGGTCGAGTGCGCGGCTCCGGCGGGCACGGGGGTGCCGCCGGCGCCGAGAACGGTGTCAGCCATCGGATTCCTTGATGTGTGCAGGAAATTCTCCGGACACGGCAGGGGAGTACCCGAGAGTAGGGGTACAGGCGCGTCCCCCGACAGTGCCCAATCCGGGGGAATTTGCGTATGGTCGCGCACAGGCGTGCTAAGGGGCGGCCCGGAATACTGCGCGCCGCTGCGCGTTGCACCCCTGAGCAGGGCGTGACCAGGGGCGACGCGGAACTGTCGGGGGTGCGGCATAGCATGGCCGCGCGACGTCCGAACACCGCTGAGCGCGGCCGCGCCGATACCCTCGGTGCTGCGCCCGCGCCCGAATCACGCCGGGCCGACCAGGGGCTCCACCCCGCACGGGCACGACGACCCGGCGATGCGGTGGGGAACCCCGTCCGAGTCGCCCGCGGGCCTGCGGTGACCGATGCCGTGGCCCGGTGCCGGCGGGCGCGTCCACCGAACCGGCGAGAACTTCCGAAAGGATCACAGTGGCCGACCGCCTCGTCGTCCGCGGCGCCCGCGAGCACAACCTGCGCGGGATCGACATCGACCTGCCGCGCGACAGCCTGATCGTGTTCACCGGTCTGTCCGGCTCCGGAAAGTCCAGCCTGGCCTTCGACACCATCTTCGCCGAGGGCCAGCGCCGCTACGTGGAGTCGCTGTCGGCGTACGCGCGGCAGTTCCTGGGGCAGATGGACAAGCCCGACGTGGACTTCATCGAAGGCCTGTCCCCGGCGGTGTCCATCGACCAGAAGTCGACCAGCCGCAACCCGCGCTCCACGGTGGGCACCATCACCGAGGTCTACGACTACCTGCGGCTGCTGTACGCCCGCGCGGGCAAACCGCACTGCCCGACCTGCGGCGAACCGATCAGCAAGCAGACCCCGCAGCAGATCGTCGACCAGGTGCTGGCGATGCCGGAGCGCACCAAGTTCCAGGTGCTGGCGCCGGTCATCCGCGGCCGCAAGGGCGAGTACGTCGACCTCTTCGAGCAGCTGCAGTCGCAGGGCTACGCCCGGGCGAGGGTGGACGGCGAGGTGTACCAGCTGGAGTCCCCGCCGAAGCTGAAGAAGCAGGAGAAGCACGACATCGCCGTCGTGGTCGACCGGCTCACCGTCAAGGCGAACGCGAAGCAGCGGCTCACCGACTCGGTGGAGACCGCGCTGCGGCTCGCCGACGGGCTGGTGCTGCTGGAGTTCGTCGACGTCGACGAGGACTCCCCGGAGCGGGAGCGGAAGTTCTCCGAGAACCTGGCCTGCCCGAACGGCCACCCGCTGGGCGTGGACGAGCTGGAGCCGCGCTCGTTCTCGTTCAACTCCCCGTACGGCGCCTGCACCGAGTGCGCCGGTCTCGGCATCCGCAAGGAGGTCGACCCGGAGCTCGTGGTGCCCGACGAGGAGCTGTCCCTCGGCGAGGGCGCCATCGCGCCGTGGGCCGGCGGGCACACCGCCGAGTACTTCACCCGGCTGCTCACCTCGCTGTCCGAATCGGTCGGGTTCCGGATGGACACCCCGTGGAACCGGTTGCCCACCAAGGTGAAGAAGGCGGTGCTGCACGGCACCGACGACCAGGTGCACGTGCGGTACAAGAACCGCTACGGGCGGCAGCGCTCGTACTACGCCTCCTACGAGGGCGTCATCCCGTTCCTGGAGCGGCGCCTGGAGCAGACCGAGTCGGACTACGCCCGCGAGAAGTACGAGGGCTACATGCGGGACGTGCCGTGCCCCGCGTGCGACGGGACCCGGCTGAAGCCGGAGATCCTCGCGGTCACCATGGAGAACCCGGCGCACGGCGAGCTGTCCATCGCCGAGGTGAGCGCGCTGAGCGTGCGCGAGTGCGCGTCGTTCCTGAACTCGCTGGTGCTGGGCCACCGCGAGGAGATGATCGCGGGCCGGGTGCTCAAGGAGGTGCAGGCCCGGCTCGGGTTCCTGCTCGACGTGGGCCTCGACTACCTGTCGCTGTCCCGCGCGGCGGGCACCCTCTCCGGCGGTGAGGCGCAGCGCATCCGGCTGGCCACCCAGATCGGTTCCGGCCTGGTCGGCGTGCTGTACGTGCTGGACGAGCCGTCGATCGGCCTGCACCAGCGGGACAACCACCGGCTGCTGGAGACGCTGAGCAGGCTGCGGGACCTGGGCAACACGCTCATCGTCGTCGAGCACGACGAGGACACCGTGCGCAGCGCCGACTGGGTGGTCGACATCGGCCCTGGCGCGGGCGAGCACGGCGGGAAGGTCGTGCACAGCGGCCCGTACAAGGAGCTGCTGGACAACGAGTCCTCCCTCACCGGCGACTACCTGGCCCGGCGCAAGGCCATCCCGATGCCCGCGGCGCGGCGCAAGCGGGACCCGAAGCGGCAGCTGACCGTGGTCGGCGCCCGCGAGCACAACCTCCGCAAGATCGACGTGTCGTTCCCGCTGGGCTGCCTGGTCTCGGTCACCGGCGTGTCCGGTTCCGGGAAGTCCACGCTGGTCAACGACATCCTCGCCTCGGTGCTGGCGAACAAGCTCAACGGCGCGCGGCAGGTGCCGGGCAGGCACACCCGGATCAAGGGCGTGGACCTGGTGGACAAGCTCGTGCAGGTCGACCAGTCCGCGATCGGCCGCACCCCGCGGTCCAACCCGGCCACCTACACCGGCGTGTTCGACCGCATCCGCAAGCTGTTCGCCGAGACCACCGAGGCGAAGGTCCGCGGCTACCAGCCGGGCCGGTTCTCGTTCAACGTCAAGGGCGGGCGCTGCGAGGCGTGCGCGGGCGACGGCACGCTGAAGATCGAGATGAACTTCCTGCCGGACGTGTACGTGCCGTGCGAGGTGTGCAAGGGCGCCCGCTACAACCGCGAGACCCTGGAAGTGCACTACAAGGGCAAGTCGATCGCCGAGGTGCTGGACCTGCCGATCGAGCAGGCCGCCGAGTTCTTCGAGCCGATCAAGTCGATCCACCGCTACCTGAGCACCCTGGTGGACGTCGGGCTCGGCTACGTGCGGCTCGGCCAGCCGGCGCCGACCCTGTCCGGCGGCGAGGCGCAGCGGGTGAAGCTGGCCAGCGAGCTGCAGAAGCGCTCCACCGGCCAGACCGTCTACATCCTCGACGAGCCGACGACGGGCCTGCACTTCGAGGACATCCGCAAGCTGCTCGGCGTGGTCAACGGCCTGGTGGACAAGGGCAACACGGTGATCGTCATCGAGCACAACCTGGACGTCATCAAGGCCTCCGACTGGCTGCTCGACCTCGGCCCCGAGGGCGGTTCCGGCGGCGGCACCCTCGTCGCCCAGGGGACTCCGGAGCAAGTCGCCGAAGTCGAGGAGAGCTACACGGGCCGCTTCCTGGCCCCGATCCTCGCGGAGGGGTGAGCGGACCCGTGCCACCCGGCCTCGAACCGGGTGGCACGGACCTCAGCCGCCGAGCCAGGTGCACCCGGCGGGCCTGTTGTCGTTGGCCTGGTGGTCACCGCACACCAGCAGCGTCCTGCTCCGCCCGGCGGAGTCGATGTGCTCGATCGTGATCGCCTTGTTCACCGGCACCTGGCGCTTCGACGGATCGGACCCGGTGGGGTCGTACACGATCGCGCCGGTGGTCGCGCGCGACATGCCCCCGATGTGCGACAGCTCGTTCCACGTGGTGATCCCGGTCAGCGGCAGCGGATCGTCCTTGAACTGGTTGATGGCGGTGCTCAGGAGGTCTATCGCGTCCCGGGCCAGCGCGGAACGTCCCTGGTCTGCGTCGTCGTCCGCGCGTTCCGCGTGCGGGAGCTTGTTGAACGACACGTAGTCGAGCTGCGGGCGGGGAGCATCGGGGTTGGACACCCGCCGGTTGAGCACGTACTTGGTGACGTCGTCGCCCGCGATCAGCCGCGCGGGGTTGCCGGGGTCGCACCTGTCCCGGGTCAGCAGTTCGTTGAGCTGTTCGGAGCGGCCCGCGAAGAACACCACCGAGTCCCGTCCGCACGCGAATTCCAGTTCCGCCAGATCGTCGGTCGTGTCGGCGGCGATGCCGCGGTTCGCGGTGAGCTCGTGGTGCAGGTCCTCGGCGAGGTTCACGCTGTAGTCGTCGCCGGGATCCTTGAAGATGATCACCCGGCGCGGACGTGCCTCGACGTGGTGCTGGAGGTATTCACCGACGACCCGGGCCTGGTCGCGGTTCGGTGGCGCGATCTGGAAGTAGAGCTTGCTCGACTTCCACATGTGGTCCTCGGAGGTGGTGATCCCGATGCTCGGCAGCCCGTGCCTGCCGAGCACGGAGATCGCTTCCTTGGTGGTCTGCCGGCTGCCGCCGAGACCGACGACGCCGACGACGGGTGACGTCGCCTCCCGGGCCGTCCCGGACCGGGTCGATTCGCCCCGCGCGGCGATGTTCTCCGCTTCGGCGGCGCGGGCGAGCTCTCCGATCCGCTCCGCGACCTCGGGGCCGTGGCGCATCTCCTCGCCACCGTTGGCGATGACGACCCGCATCGGGAGCCGGGCCAGGCGCGACCGGTTCTGGGCGTCGACGACTCCGCGCAGTTCCTCCAACGCTGCCGCCAGCGTCGTCGAATCGGAATTCGAGGTGGTCAGGACGCTGAAGTAGACGATGGTCGGGTAGGGGAGCTCGGGCTCGTTGCGGTGCCGTTCCTCGGCCGCGGCGTTGAGTTCGCGGACCCGGTCCTGCAATCCGAGCAGTTCCTCGCGGGTCTTGTCGTCCGCGTTCTCCGGCGGGGAGAACATGTATCCGGCCGACACGCCCACGCACTCCCCCCGCGCGCCGCCGAATCCGTCCGGGTCGATCCGGCTGAGGCCGGGCTCCGTCCACGGCAGCAGGGTGCGGCAGTGCGCGTTCCACTCGTGCAGGTACCAGGTTCCGGCTCCGAGCACCACGACACCCGCGATCGCCACGGGCACGAAGCGGAGGATCCGGGCGCGGGTGGTCCGGATCGGGAACTGGCCGCGCGGGAACGCGGGGCGCGGTTCCACATCGGTCGGTGGGTCCTCCACCCGGATCGGCAGGTACCAGGCGGTGGGGGAGCGCTTGCGCCTGGCCTCCTGCAGCCGGTGCTGCCAGCCCTGCACCGTGAGCGGTTCGGCCGGTGGGTCGTCGTGCGGCAGTTCCTCGGTCCCGCTGGCCACGACCAGCAGCGGGTCCCAAGCGCCGGTCTCGTTGCGCACGTCGTTGATCAGCCGGATCAGCAGTTCTCCGGTGGTGCCTGGTGTGACGCCCTGCAGGAGCAACACCGGGTAGTTGTCGCGCCGCATCCAGCGCCACCGCCACACCCGGCGCGCGTAGGCGTCGGCGAGGTCTTCTAGCAGCGCGTGCACCAGGAACTTGCGCACCTGGAGGGCGTTCTCGTGCACCGACGGGGTGGTCAGCAGCCGTTGCGCGAAGCTCGCGAAGTCCGCCGATTCGCGCGGCGAGAGGTAGTGCTGGCGCAGGAACCACCGCGCGGGCCTGCGCAACACCACACCGCGCTGGATCACGGGCGGCAGGAGGTAGAACAGCACCAGCGACGGCAACGCCAGGTACCAGGGCAGGGCGAGCGGTTCGACGCGGGTGGCGGCCGCGTCGAACCCCGAACCCCCGCCCGCGGGCTCCCCGCGGCGTGGCGGGTCGGGGACGAGGTGTGCGCCGAGGTCCGGTTGCCGGAACCGGCGCTCGCCGACGCCGCCACCTACGGGATGCACCCCGCGCTCGCCGACGCCGCCCTGCACGCCATCGCGCAGCTCGACGGGGTGCGCCGCGGCCTGCCGTTCACCTGGGACGGGGTGTCGCTGCACGCGACCGGCGCCACCGCGCTGCGGGTGCGGATCACCCCGGTCGAACCGGACGTGGTGTCGCTGGCCGTCGCCGACGAGACCGGCGCCCCCGTCGCCTCGATCGCCGCGCTGACGTTGCGCGAACCCGAGGACGCCGTCGACGCCGCCGGGCGCGACGCGCTGTTCCGGCTGGAGTGGACCCCGATCCGCGCGAGCGCGGGCGGGGTGAGCGCCACCGCCGCCGGGGCCGACCACTTCGGCGTCGGTGAAGCGCTGCGCGCCGCCGCCGTCCCCGCCGGGCAGGACGTGGTGCTGCTGCCCGTGCAACCCGCCGGGACCGGGCCCGAGGCCGCGCACGAGCTGGCCCGGGACGTGCTCGACACCGTGCAGCAGCACCTCGCCGCCGACGACCCGGCCCGGCTGGTGTTCGTCACCCGGGACGCCACCACCGGCGGCGATCCGGCCGCCGCCGCGGTGTGGGGCCTGGTGCGGACCGCCGAACGCGAGCACCCCGGCCGGTTCGGGCTGCTCGACCTCGACTCGGCGACCCCCGACCCGGACCTGCTCGCCCGGGCCGTCGCCGCCGCTGAACCGCAGCTGCGGATCCGCTGCGGAGTGCTCGCCGCCGCCCGCCTCGCGCGGCTGAGCGCCCCCACCGGGACCGCCCCCGGCTGGAACCCGGACCGGCCGGTGCTCATCACCGGCGGCACCGGCGGGCTCGGTGCCGCCGTCGCCAGGCACCTGGTGCGCGACCGCGGGGTGCGCAGGCTGCTGCTGGTCAGCAGGAGCGGCGGGGAGGCCGACGGCGTGGTGCCGCTGGTCGCCGAACTCACCGCGATGGACGCCGACGTGCAGGTCGCCGCCTGCGACGTCGCCGACCGCGAGCAGGTGGCGCGGCTGCTGGACCGGCACGAGGTGGGCGCCGTGGTGCACACCGCGGGCGTCCTCGACGACGGCGTGGTGGACGCGCTGGACCCGGAACGGCTGGCGGCGGTGCTGCGGCCGAAGGTGGACGCCGCCTGGCACCTGCACGAGCTCACCCACGACCTCGACGCGTTCGTGCTGTTCTCCTCGCTGGCGGGCACCTTCGGCTCGCCCGCGCAGGGCAACTACGCGGCGGCGAACGCCTTCCTCGACGCGCTCGCCCAGCACCGCCGCGCCGCCGGGCTGCCCGCGACCTCGCTGGCCTGGGGTCCGTGGGCGGCGGACGGCATGACCGGCGGGCTCAGCGACGCCGACCGGGAGCGGATGGCCCGCTCCGGGATGCCGCCGCTGCCGGTGGAGCAGGGGCTCGCCCTGTTCGACCTGGCGGTGGGCGCCGGTGAACCGGTGGTGCTCCCGGCGCGGCTGGACCTGCCCGCGCTGCGCGCCCGCGGCGACGTGCCGAGCGTGCTGCGCGGCCTCATCCGCACCCGCACCCGCCGGGCCGGAGCCGGGACCGGCGTGGCCCGCGCGCTCGGCGACCGGCTCGCCGCGCTGCCGGAGGCCGACCCCGCCACCGCGCTGCTCGACCTGGTGCGCGGCCAGGTCGCCACCGTGCTCGGGCATTCCGGGGCGGCCGCCGTGGAGCCGCGGCGCGCCTTCCAGGAACTCGGCTTCGACTCGCTGACCGCAGTGGAGCTGCGCAACGGCATCAACGCGGCCACCGGGCTGCGGCTGCCCGCGACCGCCGTGTTCGACCACCCGAACGCCGAAGCGCTGGCCGGGTTCGTCGCCGAGGAGCTGTTCGGAGCCACCACCGCCGCCACCCCCGAGGAGGTGCTGCCGCCGGTCGTGGACGACCCGGTGGTGATCGTCGGCATGGCCTGCCGCTACCCGGGCGGGGTGTCCTCGCCGGAGGACCTGTGGCGGCTGGTGTCCGAGGGCGGTGACGCGACCTCCGACTTCCCGGCCGACCGCGGCTGGAACCTGGACGAGCTGTACCACCCGGACCCGGACCACCCCGGCACCTCCTACACCCGCCGCGGCGGATTCCTGCACCGCGCGGCCGAATTCGACCCCGGCTTCTTCGGGATGAGCCCGCGGGAGGCGCTGGCCACCGACTCGCAGCAGCGGCTGCTGCTGGAGGTGTCCTGGGAGGCCGTGGAACGTGCCGGCATCGACCCGACGTCGTTGCGCGGCAGCAGGACCGGCGTGTTCGCCGGGGTGATGTACAACGACTACGGCACGCTGCTGGCGGGCACCGAGTTCGAGGGCTACCAGGGCAGCGGCAGCGCGGGCAGCGTCGCCTCCGGCCGGGTGTCCTACACGTTCGGCTTCGAGGGCCCCGCCGTCACGGTGGACACCGCCTGCTCGTCCTCGCTGGTCGGGATGCACCTGGCCGCGCAGGCGCTGCGGGCGGGGGAATGCTCGCTGGCGCTGGCCGGAGGCGTCGCGGTGATGTCCACGCCGAGCACGTTCGTCGAGTTCTCCCGGCAGCGCGGCCTGTCCCCGGACGGGCGCTGCCGTTCGTTCTCCGCCGCGGCCGACGGCGTCGGCTGGTCGGAGGGCGTGGGCGTGCTGGTGCTGGAGCGGCTCTCCGACGCGCGCAGGAACGGGCACCGGGTGCTGGCGGTGCTGCGGGGCAGCGCGGTGAACCAGGACGGGGCGTCGAACGGGCTGACCGCGCCGAACGGGCCGTCGCAGCAGCGGGTGATCCGGCAGGCGCTCGCCAGCGCCGGACTGTCCACTTCGGACGTGGACGCGGTGGAGGCGCACGGCACCGGTACCTCGCTGGGCGACCCGATCGAGGCCCAAGCGCTGTTGGCCACCTACGGTCAGGGCCGCCAGATCCCGCTGTGGCTGGGATCCGTCAAGTCCAACCTCGGCCACGCCCAGGCCGCCGCCGGGGTCGCCGGGGTCATCAAGATGGTGCAGGCGATCCGGCACGGCGCCCTGCCCGCCACCCTGCACGCCGACGAGCCGTCCCCCCACGTGGACTGGGAGGACGGCGCGGTGGAACTGCTCACCGAGCGGCGCCGCTGGCCCGAGCACGACCGGCCGCGCCGCGCCGGGGTGTCCTCGTTCGGCATCAGCGGTACCAACGCCCACGTCATCCTGGAGCAGGCCGAACCGGAACCGGTGCCCGCCGACCGGCCCCGGCCCGCGATCGGTGCGGTGCCGTGGGTGCTGTCGGCGCGCGACGAACCGGCGCTGCGCGCGCAGGCCGCCCGGCTCGCCGAGCACCTGGACGTGATCCCGGGTGCCGATCCCGCCGACGTCGGTTACTCGCTGGCCACCGCCCGCACCGGGTTCGACCACCGCGCCGTGGTGTTCGCCGACGAACCCGTCGGAACCCTGGAGGCGCTGCGGGCCGTCGCCGAAGGCGGGCCCGAGGTGGTGCGGGGCCGGGTCGCCGACGGCGGGCTCGCCTTCCTGTTCGCCGGGCAGGGTGCGCAGCGGCTCGGGATGGGCCGTGAGCTGCACGCGCGGTTCCCGGTGTTCGCGGACGCGCTCGACGCGGTGTGCGCGGAGCTGGATCCGCGGCTGTCCCGCCCGTTGCGGGAGGTGATGTGGGGCGAGGACGCGGACCTGCTGAACCGCACCGAGTTCGCCCAGCCCGCGCTGTTCGCCGTCGAGGTGGCCCTGTTCCGGCTCGTCGAGTCCTGGGGCGTGCGCCCGGACCACGTCGCCGGGCACTCCCTCGGCGAGATCACCGCCGCGCACGCCGCGGGCGTGCTCTCGCTGCCCGACGCGGCCCGGCTCGTCGCCGCCCGCGGCCGGCTGATGCAGGCACTGCCCGCGGGCGGTGCGATGAGCGCGCTGCGGGCCGCCGAAGCCGAGGTGGCCCCGCTCGTCGAGGGGCGCGCGGACATCGGGATCGCCGCCGTCAACGGTCCCGGAGCGGTCGTGGTCTCCGGTGCCGACAGCGCCGTAGCCGAGGTCGAGCAGCGGTTCCCCGGTTCGACGCGGCTGCGCGTCTCGCACGCCTTCCACTCGCCGCTGATGGACCCGGTGCTCGCCGATTTCCGAGCCGTGGCGGCGGGGCTCACCTACCATCCGGCGACCATCCCCGTCGTGTCCGCGCTGACCGGGCGGCGGGACGAGGTGCGCGACCCCGAGCACTGGGTGCGGCACGTCCGCGAGGCGGTGCGCTTCGCCGACGCGGTGCGGGAACTGGTGACGCTGGGCGCGACGACGCTGCTGGACATCGGCCCGGACGGGTCGTTGGCCGTGCTCGCGCAGCACTCGTTGGACGCGACCGCCGTCGCCGTCCCGCTGGTGCGCAAGGACCGCGCCGAGACCGACGCGGTGCGCGCGGCGCTCGCCGAGCTGCACGTGCGCGGGGTGGAACCGGACTGGGCGGCGCTGCTGCCCGGCGCGCGGCAGGTGGAGCTGCCGACCTACGCGTTCCAGCACCGCCGGTACTGGCCGGAACCGGCCGCCGGGGGCGGTGACGTGCGCGCCGCCGGGCTCAGCTCGGCCGGGCACCCGCTGCTCGGCGCTGCCGTGGAACGCGCCGACGAGGACGGGTTCCTGTTCACCAGCAGGCTTTCCACCGGCAGCCACCCGTGGCTGGCCGAGCACGTGGTGCGCGGTGCGGTGCTGGTGCCGGGCACCGCGTTCGCGGAGTTGGCGCTGCGCGCCGGGGACGAGGCAGGCTGCGACCGGGTGGACGAGCTGACGCTGCTCGCGCCGCTGGTGCTGCCGGAGCGGGCGGCGGTCCGGGTGCAGGTGTGGGTCGGCGCCGACGAGGACGGGCGCCGCGGCGTGGAGGTGTACTCCCGCCCGGACGACGGCGCGGACCGCGACTGGACCCGGCACGCCACCGGCGTGCTCACCGGCGGCGGCGCCCGCGTCGAGCCGCCGACCGGCGTGGGCACGGCGATCGAGCTGGACGGGTTCCACGACGGACTCGCCGCGGCCGGTTTCGACTACGGTCCGGTGTTCCGCGGCCTGCGCGCCGCCTGGCGCGACGAGGACGCGGTGCTCGCCGAGGTGGAGCTGCCCGCGGAGACCGGCGTCGCCGGGTTCGGCCTGCACCCGGCGCTGCTGGACGCGGCCGTGCAGGCGGCGGCGCTGCTCGGCGAGCTGCCGGCCGGGGCGCTGCCGTTCACCTGGCGGGGCATGGCGCTGCACGCCACCGGCGCGCGGGCGCTGCGGGTGCGGATCGCCCGCACCGGCCCCGACGAGGTGTCGATCGCCGCCGTCGACCCGGCCGGGGCACCGGTGGTGTCGGTGGAATCGCTGGTGCTGCGCGCGGGCGCGGGGGGGGGGGCGGCCGCGCAGGACGGGCTGTACCGGCTGCGGTGGACCGAGGCCGAGCCCGGTGCCGCTGAGCCGTCGGTGGTGGTGCTGGGCTCCGCGGACTTCGCCGCCGAGCTGCGCGCCGCGGGCGTGGCCGCGCGGCACGTGCCCGAACCCGCCGACGTGCCCGAATCACTGGGCGTACCAGGAGAATCCGCCCTGGTGCTGGTCCCGCTCACCGGTGGCGCGGACGTCCCGCGATCGGTGCGCGAGCTCGCCGCCCGGGTGCTGGAGCTGCTGCGGGAGCCCGCCCTGCGCGACTCCCGGGTGGTGTTCGTGACCCGGGGCGCGGTGGCCCGCGACGGCGCCGAGGACGTGCGCGATCTCGCCGCCGCCGCGGTGCACGGCCTGGTCCGCGCGACGCAGGCGGAGGACCCGGGCGCGGCGGTCGGGCTGCTCGACCTCGACGACGACCCGGCCTCGCTGCGGGCGGCGGCCGAGTGGTCGCCCGAACCGCGCGTGCTGCGCGCGGGAGTCCCGCACGTCGGACGGCTCGCCACCGGCACGGCCGGACCGGGCACGTCCTGGGCGTCCTGCGGCCGGGTGCTCATCACCGGCGGCACCGGTGGCCTCGGCGCCGCGGTGGCGCGGCACCTGGTGGCCGAGCACGGGGTGCGGGAGCTGCTGCTGGTCAGCCGCACCGGCCGCGCCGAGGAGCTCCGCGCCGAACTGTCCGAAGTGGATGTTCAGGTGGAGTCCTGCGACGTCGCCGACCGGGACGCGCTGGCCGCGCTGCTCGACCGGCATCCGGTGGGCGCGGTGGTGCACGCGGCCGGGGTGCTCGACGACGGGGTGCTGGACTCGCTCACCCCGGAGCGGTTCGACGCGGTGCTGCGGCCGAAGGTGGACGCCGCCTGGCACCTGCACGAGCTGTGCGGGGATGTCGCCGAGTTCGTGCTGTTCTCCTCGCTGGCGGGCACCTTCGGCTCGGCCGGGCAGGCGAACTACGCGACGGCAAACGCCTTCCTGGACGCGCTGGCCGCGCACCGCCGCGCGGCCGGGCTGCCCGCGGTGTCCCTGGCCTGGGGCCCGTGGGTCGAGTCCGGCGGCATGGCGGGAACGCTGTCCGAAGTGGACCGGCGGCGCCTGGAGCGCTCCGGTATCCCGCCGCTGTCGCAGGAACGGGGGCTGGCCCTGTTCGACGCGGCGACCGGCGGTGACGAGGCGGTCGCATTCCCGGTGCGGTTCGACTTCGCCGCGCTGCGCGGCGGGGAGGAACTGCCGGGGCTGCTGCGCGGCCTGGTCCGCGCGCCCGCGCGGCGTGCGGTGGCCGCCGGGTCGGCGACCCTGGTGCAGCGGCTCGCCGGGCTCGCCCCGGAGGAGCGCCACCGGCAGGTGCTGGAGCTGGTGCGCGGCCAGATCGCCGCGGTGCTCGGGCACGCCACCGCCGGGGAGGTGGACCCGCGACTGGCGTTCCAGGACCTCGGGTTCGACTCGCTGACCGCGGTGGAGCTGCGCAACCGGCTCGCCGCCGACACCGGGCTGCGGCTGCCCGCGACGCTGGTGTTCGACCACCCGACGGCGACCGCGCTGACCACCAGGCTGCTCGCCGAACTCCTCGGGGAGGAGGAGACCGCGCCTGCCGAGGTGCGGGCCCGCGCGGTCGACGGCGATCCGATCGTCATCGTCGGCATGGCCTGCCGCTATCCGGGCGGGGTGTCCTCGCCGGAGGACCTGTGGCGGCTGGTGTCCGAGGGCGGTGACGCGACCTCCGGCTTCCCGGAGAACCGCGGCTGGGACCTGGACGCCCTCCACGACCCGGACCCGGATGCCGCGGGCACGTCCTCGACGCGGCGCGGCGGCTTCCTGCACGACGCCGCCGAGTTCGACCCGGCCTTCTTCGGCATGAGCCCGCGCGAGGCGCTCACCACGGACCCGCAGCAGCGGCTGCTGCTGGAGACCTCCTGGGAGGCTCTGGAGCGCACCGGCATCGACCCGGTCTCGTTGCGCGGCAGCGATACCGGGGTGTTCGCCGGGGTGATGTACAACGACTACAGCGACACCTTGACCGGTGCGGAGCACGAGGGCTACCAGGGGCACGGCAGCGCGGGCAGCATCGCCTCCGGTCGGGTCGCCTACACCTTCGGGTTGGAGGGCCCGGCGGTCACGGTGGACACGGCCTGCTCGTCCTCGCTGGTGGCGATGCACTGGGCGGCGCAGGCGCTGCGGTCGGGGGAGTGCTCGCTGGCGCTGGCGGGTGGCGTGACGGTGATGTCCACCCCGGCGGCGTTCGTCGAGTTCTCCCGGCAGCGCGGACTGTCCGCGGACGGCCGGTGCAAGGCGTTCTCCGAGGACGCGGACGGGGTCGGCTGGGCTGAGGGCGTCGGGATGCTGGTGCTGGAGCGGCAGTCCGACGCCGAGCGGCACGGGCACCAGGTCCTCGCGGTGCTGCGCGGGAGCGCGGTGAACCAGGACGGGGCGTCGAACGGGCTCACCGCGCCGAACGGGCCGTCGCAGCAGCGGGTGATCCGGCAGGCGCTGACCAGCGCCGGTCTGTCCACTTCGGACGTGGACGTGGTGGAGGCGCACGGCACCGGAACCCGGCTGGGTGATCCGATCGAGGCGCAGGCGCTGCTGGCGACCTACGGGCAGGACCGGGAGATCCCGCTGTGGCTGGGATCCGTCAAGTCCAACCTCGGGCACACCCAGGCCGCCGCCGGTGTCGCGGGCGTGATCAAGATGGTGCAAGCCATGCGGCACGGCACCCTCCCGCGCACCTTGCACGCGACCAGCCCGTCGTCCGAAGTGGACTGGACGGCCGGATCCGTCCGGCTGCTCACCGAACCCGCCGACTGGCCGGAGACCGGGCGGCCGCGCCGCGCCGCGATCTCCTCGTTCGGCATCAGCGGCACCAACGTGCACACCATCCTCGAACAGCCCGCCACCGCGCCGCCGCCGGAGCGTGACCTCCCGGCCGGCCCGGTGCCGCTGGTGCTGTCCGCGAAGACCCCGGAGGCGCTGCGCACCCAAGCCGGCCGCCTCGCCGACCACCTCGACGACGCCGCCGCCGAACCGGCGGACCTGGCGTTCTCGCTGGCCACCGGCCGGTCCCGGTTCGACCGGCTGGCCGCGGTGCTGGCCGCGGACGGTCCGTCGGCGGCCCGGTCTCTGCGCGCCCTCGCGGCCGGGACGCCCGACGCCGCCACCGTCGAGGGACGCGCCGGTCGCGGCGGGCTCGCCGTGCTGTTCACCGGCCAGGGCGCGCAACGCCTCGGCACCGGCCGGGAGCTGCACGCCCGGTTCCCGGTGTTCGCGGACGCGCTCGACGCGGTGTGCGCGGAACTCGACCCGCACCTGCCGCGCCCGCTGCGGGAGGTGCTGTGGGGTGAGGACGCGGACCTGCTGCACCGCACCGAGTTCGCGCAGCCCGCGCTGTTCGCCGTGGAAGTGGCGCTGTTCCGGCTGCTGGAATCCTGGGGCGTGCGCCCGGACCACCTCGCGGGGCACTCCATCGGGGAGATCACCGCGGCGCACGTCGCCGGCGTGCTCGACCTGCCGGACGCGGCCGCGCTGGTCGCCGCCCGCGGTGGCCTGATGCAGGCGCTGCCCGCCGGCGGCGCGATGACCGCCGTGCAGGCCGCCGAGGACGAGGTGCTGCCGCTGCTGGCGGGCCGCGAGCGCGAACTGGGCGTCGCCGCCGTCAACGGCCCCGGATCGGTGGTGCTCTCCGGCACCGCCGACGCCGTCACCGAGGTCGCCGCGCACTTCCGGCGGCTCGGCCGCACCACCACCGAGCTGCGGGTGTCGCACGCCTTCCACTCGCCGCTGATGGACCCGGTGCTCGACGAGTTCCGCGCGGTCGCGGCAGGGCTGACCTACCGCAGCCCCCAGCTCCCGATCACCTCCACCAGCGGGGATCCCGGGGACTTCGGTGCCGAGCACTGGGTGCGGCACCTGCGCGCGCCCGTCCGATTCGCCGACGCCGTCCAGGACCTGGCCGACCGGGGCGCCACCGCGTTCCTCGAACTCGGGCCGGACGCGGTGCTCACCGCCCTCGCCCGGGACACCGCCCCCGAACACGCGGTGCTGATCCCCGCGCTGCGCGCCGGGCACCCCGAGGAACCGGCGGTGCTGACCGCGCTCGCCCGGCTGCGGATGCACGGCACCGAACCGGACTGGCGGGCGGTGCTGCCCGGGGCGCGGCGCGTCGACCTGCCCACCTACCCGTTCCAGCACCAGGAGTTCTGGCCGGACACCCCGCCCGCACCGGCCGGGGACGTCGCCGCCGCCGGACTCCGCGCCGCCGGGCACCCGCTGCTCGGGGCCGCCGTGGAGCTCGCCGAGGCGGGGACCGCGCTGTTCACCGGCACGCTGTCCCGCCGCACCCACCCGTGGCTGGCCGAGCACGTCGTCGGCGGCACCGCGCTGGTGCCCGGCACCGCGCTGCTGGAGCTGGCGCTGCGCGCGGGGGAGGAGACCGGCTGCGACCGCGTCGAGGAGCTCACCCTCACCGCACCGCTGGTGCTGCCCGCGCGCGGCGGTGTGCAGGTGCAGGTCGCGGCCGCCACCCCGGACGCGGACGGCCACCGCGCGCTCACCGTGCACGCCCGCGAGGACGGCGAGCCGGAATGGCGGCTGCACGCGACCGGCTCGCTCGCCCCGGCCACCGGCGAACCGGCCGAGCTCGGTGCCTGGCCGCCGCCCGGGGCGGAACCGCTCGACGTGGCCGACTGCTACCAGCGGTTCGCCGACCTCGGCTTCGACTACGGACCGGTGTTCCGGGGGCTGCGCGCGGCCTGGCGCGACGCGGACGCGGTGTTCGCCGAGGTCGCCCTGCCCGCCGAGGTGGACGTCGCGGGCTACGGCCTGCACCCGGCGCTGCTGGACGCGGCGCTGCACGCGGCGATCCGCACCGGCTCCGGCGACGGCGAGCTCCCCTTCGAATGGCGCGGCGTCACCGCGCACGCCACCGGCGCCCGCGCGCTGCGGGTGCGGCTGACCCGCGACGGGGAGGCGCTGCGCCTCGCCCTGACCGACCCGGCCGGGGCGCCCGTCGCGACCGTCGAAGCGCTGCGCACCCGGGAAGCCGCACCGGTGCGGCGAGGCATCGGCCGGGACTCGCTGTTCCGCCGCGACTGGGCCGAACCCGCCACCACCGGTGCGCCCGCCGAGGTCCCGGCGCTGGCCGGACCCGACCCGTTCGGACTGGCCGAGCTGTTCCGCGCAGCCGGACGGCCTGCCGAGAACCACGAGCGCCCCGGCGACGCGGCCGGGACGGTGCTGTGCTCGCTGGACGGCGGCGACGAGCCCGCCGCAGCGCACGCCCGCACCCGGCAGGTCCTCGACCTGGTGCGGGAGCACCTCGCCGCCGAGCGCGCCGGGACGCTCGTGTTCGTCACCCGCGAAGCCGACCTCGCGGCCGCCGCCGCGGCCGGGCTGGTGCGCACCGCCGCCACCGAACACCCCGGCCGGTTCGCGCTGCTCGACCTCGGCACCGGAACGGTCACCGCGGACGCGGTGCTGCGGGCGCTGGCCGTCGGCGAACCGCACGTGTCCCTCGTGGACGGTGCACCGCGCGTGCCGCGGCTGGTGCGGGCCGAACCGGCCGAGCCGGTCGGCTGGGACGCGACCGGCACCGTGCTCATCACGGGCGGCACCGGCGGACTCGGCCGCGTGCTGGCCCGGCACCTCGCCGGTCGAGGGGTGCGGCACCTGCTGCTGGCGAGCAGGCGCGGACCCGACGCCGAGGGGGCCGCCGAGCTGGTCGCCGAACTGGCCGAACTCGGCGCGCACGCCGAACTCGCCGCCTGCGACCTCGCGGACCGGGCCGCCGTGGACGCGCTGCTCGCCGGGATCCCGGCGGACCGGCCGCTGCGCGCGGTGCTGCACGCGGCGGGCGTGCTCGACGACGGGACGCTCGACTCGCTCACCCCGGACCGGCTGGACGCGGTGCTGCGGCCGAAGGTCGACGCCGCCTGGCACCTGCACGAGGCCACCCGCGACCACGAGCTCATCGCGTTCGCCCTGTTCTCCTCGGTGGCCGGGATGGTCGGCACCGCCGGTCAGGGCAACTACGCGGCCGCGAACTCCTACCTCGACGCGCTGGCCCGGTACCGCCGGGAACGGGGCCTGCCCGCCGTCTCGATGGCGTGGGGCGCGTGGGAGAACGGCATGGCCGGGGCGCTCGACGAGCGGGACACCGCGCGGCTGGCCCGCGTCGGAACCCCGCCGCTGGGCGAAGAACTCGGCCTCGCCCTGTTCGACGCGGCGCTCGCCGCGGACGACCCGGTGCCCGCGCCGGTGCGGCTCGACCTGGCCGCGCTGCGCGCCCAGGACGACCCGGCGCCGTTGCTGCGCGGCCTGCTGCGCACCCCGGCGCGGCGGACCGCGAGCACCGGCGAGGACCTGGCCGCGGCGCTCGCCGCCCAGACCGGACCGCAGCGCCGCGACACCCTGCTGGAACTGGTGCGCACCCACGCCGCCCAGGTCCTCGGGCACGCCGACGCGGCGGGCATCGAACCGCACGACGAGTTCAAGGGCCTCGGCTTCGACTCGCTCACCGCCGTCGAGTACCGCAACCGGATGGGCGCGGTGACCGGACTGCGGCTGCCCGCCACCCTGCTGTTCGACCACCCGACCCCGGCGCAGCTCGTCGAGCACCTGCTCGGCGAACTCGCCCCGGAACGCGGTGGGGCGGCGGCGCTGCTGGCCGAACTGGACCGGCTGCACCGGGCCTTCGACGGGCTCGACGTGGACGAGGAGCTGCACGAGCAGGTCACCGGACGGCTCGACGTGCTGCGCAGCAAGTGGAGTGCGCTGCGCGGTGGGGAGACCTCCGAGGAGTTCAGCTTCGACGAGGCCAGCGACGAGGACATCTTCCACATGCTCGACGACGAGCTGTCTTGAGGGGGTCTGTCGAACTCGTTCTGCGTTGGGGGCGGGTGGCGGAACCTCAGCGCCCTCCTCGCTGCGGGATCGTTTTCACCGGTGGCTCCGCCACAGGAGAAAACGCTGTCCTCGCGAGGAGAACGCTGAGAACCCGCTGGTGGTCCTGTTGATCGGGTGGTCGGCGGCTCAGCGGCTTCGCCGCTGACAGGAAGACGACGAGATCGGGGTGGGAGGTCCGCTGTCGGGTGGCCCGGTTGCTTCGCTGCGGGGTTGTTCTCCCGTGCCTCGGTGGCCGCACTGCGAGGACGCCGCTTCGGTGCGGGAGCTGCTGGAGAGCTGCCGGGTGTCGAGCGCTCTGGTGGCCACGAGGGGTGCCGGCGGAGCGGAGTCGAGGGTTGGCCTGCGCGGGTCTTGGGGCCTCGCATAGGGCGGATCTACGAGCATTCGGAAGCGTGACGGCGACGTTTCCGCTCGGAGCCGGAGATCGGCGGTGGCCGTCCGCTGGTATGACGCAGCATCGTCCGGTGCCGTGCCCGGGAATCCGGCGTCGTGCCGGGGAATGCGGTGCCGAGACTCGTCGAACCGGGATCCCGGTCGGGCCGGATCGCCGGCCCCCGGATCAGAGCGGGCGGCGGAAGCCGCGGACCGCGATGGCGGCGCTGGCGAGGGTGACCAGGACGCTGATCAGCAGCGACGGCACCACCAGCTGCCCGCCGTCGGCCAGGTCCAGCGCCACCGCGCGGGAGGCGTCCACCGCGTAGGTGAGCGGGTTCAACCGCGCCACGACCTCCAGCCAGTCCGGCAGCTGCTCGATCGGCACGAACGCGCTGGAGATGAACATCAGCGGCACCATCACCAGCACGCTGATGTTCTGCATCGGCTCGGTGCGCCGCATGCAGGCGCCCATCGCGAGGAACGCCCAGCTCAACGCGCTGCCCACGGCCAGCGTCAGCAGCGCGGACAGCACCATGCCGACGAACCCGCCGCGCGGCGCGTAGCCGAGCAGCCCGACGGCCAGCGCCAGGATCATCACCAGCTGCACCGCGGTGCGCACGAAGTCGGAGGTGCTGCGCGCCAGCAGCAGCGAACTCGGCATGATCGGCAGCGACCGCAGCCGCGCCACGATGCCGTTGCGCAGGTCCTCCACCAGCCCGACCCCGGTCTGCGAGGACGTCTGCACCACGTGGTTCACCAGCACCGCGGGCATCAGGAAGTCCAGGTACTCGGTGCCGGGCGGCAGCCCGCCGGCCAGCGGCAGGTTCCCGAAGATCTGGGTGAACACGAACAGCGTCATCACCGGCTGGATCAGCCCGACCAGCACCAGCCCGGGATCGGTGAGGAACGCGCGCAGCGAACGGCCGGTCAGCACCACCACCTGGGTGACCGCGGAACTGCCGTTCCAGCGGGGCGGTGCGCAGCCGGTGATCGTGGTGGTCATGCTCGCTCCACAGCGGTCGGGGAGGGGGGCGCGTCGCGCGCGTGCCGGGCGAGCGCCAGGTACACGTCGTCCAAGGTCGGTTCGCCGAAGGCCAGCTCGGCCGCCTCGATCCCGGCTTCGTCGAGCACCCGGACCACCGCGGCCGTCTCCCGGGACTCCTCGATCGGCGTGACGATGGCGGTGCCGTCCTGCGCGACCGACGGGGCGAAACCGGCACGCCGCAGCGCCGCGCAGCCGGTCTCCGCGGCGGAACCGGGGCCGAGCACGACGGTGACGGTGCGCGTGCCGACCTGCGCCTTGAGCTCCGCGGCCGACCCGGAGGCGACGACGGTTCCGGCGGAGAGCACGGTGATGGTGTCGGCGAGCCGGTCCGCCTCGTCGAGGTACTGGGTGGTCAGCAGCACCGTGGTGCCCTCCGCGACGAGGCGTTCCACGATGTCCCACATCGCCATCCGGCTCGACGGGTCCAGTCCGGTCGTCGGCTCGTCCAGGAAGATCACTTCGGGGTTGCCGACGAGGCAGGCCGCCAGGTCCAGGCGCCGCCGCATCCCGCCGGAGTAGGTGCCCGCGCGCCGACCCGCGGCGTCGGTGAGGTCGAAGGCCTCCAGCAGTTCCGCGGCCCGCGCGCGGGCACGGCCTCCGTCGGCGCCGAGCAGCCGGGCCAGCATCACGAGGTTGTCCCGGCCGCTCATCTGCTCGTCCACCGAGGCGAACTGGCCGGTGAGGCCGATGCGCTTGCGCACCTCCCGCGGCTGCTCGGCGACGTCGAAGCCGGCGACCCTGGCCACCCCGGACGTCGCGGGCAGCATCGCGGTCAGCACGTTCACCAGCGTCGTCTTGCCCGCGCCGTTGTGCCCGAGCAGGCCGAGGACCGAGCCGCGCGGCACGCTCAAGGTCACCGAATCCAGCGCGGGCACCGCGCCGAAGGACTTGCCGACGCCGATCGCCTCGATCATCGGAGTCCCGGCGCCGACGGCACCGCGGTCGGGCCGCTCGCCGGGTGCCGTTGGCAGCACGGTCATGCGTGGCTCCCCCGCAACTGGTTCGTCGTGTGCCCCGGGGGACGTGCTCGCGTCTCCCCAGGATCCGCGAGCCGAGCATGCGGTACCGGCCCACACCGGGCCAACGGCTAGCACCGAAACACTCGTGCGACGACTAGAGCAGGCCGCGCCCCGGGTTCCGGCGGGCCGGATTCCGCGCCATCTCTAGGGATTCGCCCACCGGGCCGGGGCGTAGCTTGGCGGCGCCCGTCGAGCGAAAGGGAAACGCGCATGCGAGTGCTGTTCGCGGTGTCCGCCTGGCCGGGGCACTACTTCCCGCTGGTCCCGCTGGGCTGGGCGCTGCGCGCCGCGGGCCACGACGTGCGGGTGCTGTGCGCGGAGTCCGAAGTGGACCCGGTCTCGCGGGCGGGTCTGACCCCGGTCCCGGTGTTGCGCGGGCTCGACCTGCTGCTCGGCGCGCGGCTGATCAACCTGCTCGGCGCGCACCGGGGGAACTGGCCGTACCCGGCGCCGCCGCTGCACCCGCGGACGGGCGAACCGCTGGACCTGGCGTCCTTCGACTTCGGCGCCTGGCACGAGGAGCTGCGGCCGGTGCTGCTGGAGCACGCCACCCGCAGCACCGACGCCGCCGTCTCCTACGCCCGGGACTGGCGCCCCGACCTGGTCGTGCACGACCTGATGAGCGTGGAGGGCCCGCTGGTCGCGAAGGTGACCGGGGTTCCCGACGTCCTGCAGCTGTGGGGACCGGTCGGCACCGGCGACGACTACAGCCCCGTCGGCGGCGGTGCACCGGAACCCGCGGTGCCGGTGGACACCAGCGGCGCCTTCGCCCGCTACGGCGTCGGCGAGATGGGTTTCCACCACGTGGACCACGTGCTGGACCCGTGCCCGGCGCAGCTCCGCCCGAACGGGCCCGAACCCCGCATCCCGTCCCGCTACGTCCCGTACAACGGTCCCGGCTCGGCGCCCCTGGACGTGCCGCCGCGCGGCGGCCGGCCGCGGGGGGGGGGGGGGGGGGGCCGGTCGGCGACCCGCACGTTCGGCGCGACGGTGAACAAGATGCCGCAGGTGGTGGCGGCCGCGACCGGGCTGGGTTGTGAGGTGCTGCTGCTGGCCTCGCCCGCGGACGCGCGCGAGTGCGGGCCGCTACCGGAGTCGGTGCACGTGCGGACCGACCTGCCGCTGAGCCTGGTGCTGCCCGGGTGCGACGCGGTGGTGCACTACGGCGGCGGGGGAGCGACGATGACCTCGGTGGTGGCGGGGGTGCCGCAGCTGGCGCTGCCGTGCGGGTTCGACCAGACGTTGATGGCCCGGCGGATCACCGGTTCCGGGGCGGGGCTGGACATCCCGAACTGGGAGGCCGACGCCGAGGGCATCGGCGGAGCGCTGCACCGCCTGCTCACCGAACCGGCGTTCACCGAATCGGCTGCGGACGTGGCCTCCTCGGCGAACGAACTACCTGCCCCGGCCGAAGCGGTCTTCGCACTTCGGGATCTCGTCGCGGGGGGCTGAGGTTCCGCCCCTTCGGGGTCGGGTGGCGGAACCTCAGCGCTTTCCTCGCTGCGGGACCGAGTGCTCCGCCACAGGCGACAACGCCGTCCTCGCGAGGAAAGCGCTGAGAAACCGCGGGCGTGCGTGGTCTCCGCTCAGCGGCGTCGCCGCTGAAGAGGGCACGGCCTCGCCGCGCGGGTTCCTGCGTCCCGAATTCCGCCGGATCGGCGTCGATCAACCGGAATGCAAGTCCACTGTGGACGTCGGTAGGTAGGAGTGCAGGTACCGGTCCAGCAGGTCGTCCAGGTAGCCGGGGCCGAAGTCGTGCTCGGCGAACGCGGGCACCAGCCGGTGCAGCTTCGCCAGGTCCACCCGGGTCAGCTGCGGTGGGCGCGCCAGCGCCCGCACCTCGGGGTCGGCGTCCAGCCGCCGCCGCAGCGCCGCCACCACGGCCGGCACCGGGATCGGCACCCCGGAGGCCACGTTCACCACCTCGTCGCGCACGCCCGCCGCGCACAGCGCGTCCAGCACCGACGGCACGTGCCGCACGTCCAGCAGGTCGCGGTGCGCCTCGGGATGCACCGTCACCACCCCGTCCAGCACGCCGCGCACCAGCGACGGCAGCAGCTGCGCCGGTTGCTGCCCGTCCCCGACCAGGTGGGTCAGCCGCAGCACCAGGAACCGCGCGCCGGAGAGCTCGCACACGCGTTCCAGCGCCAGCTTGTGCCTGCCGTAGGCGTTCAGCGGGAACACCGGGCCGTCCTCGCGCCCCGGTGTCCCGTCGGAGCCGTAGATCGCCGCCGAGGACGTGGACAGGAACACCGCGGTCCGCCCGTCCGCCCGGCAGCGCCGCAGCACCTCGCCGACCAGCGCCGCCTCCCGGTCGAATTCGGCGGTGTCCGCGGCGGACGTGGTGGACACCCCGGCGGCGATCAGCACCACCTCCGGGTGCGCCGCACCGAGCCGCGCGGTGCAGTGCCGGGCGAGGAAACCGCTGCCGACGACCTCCATCAGGCGGGCACCCGCACCGCGGCGGCCCGCACCTGCTCCACCAGCCGCGCGGTCTCCTCGGCCGCGTCCAGCCACGCCGGTTCGTCCGGCGCGCGGTCCAGCACGGCGCGGGCGAACGCGGCGATCGAGTCGCGGAACTGGTGCGCGGCGGCGAGCACGAACTCCTCGGCGTGGTCCTGCTCGTCGACGCGCAGCAGCGGCCGGTGCTCGGCGGGCGGGGTGAACGCGCGGTCCAGGCCCAGCGCCCCCGTGGCGCCCCACAGCCCGTAGCGGGACCGGTAACCGTGCTGGAAGCCGAACTCCAGGTCGGCGAACACGCCGTCCGGCGACACCAGCAGCGCGTGCCCGGCGAGGTCCACGCCGCGCCGCTCGTCGACGCGCAGCACCGCCCCGGACAGCGCCAGGCCCGGACCGAGCAGCAGCTGCGCCGCCCGGATCGGGTAGACCCCGACGTCGAGCAGCGCGCCACCGCCGAGCGCCGCGTCGTAGCGGATGTCGGAATCCGGCAGCGGCGGGATGCCGAAGGTCGCGGTGAACGTGCGCAGCGCCCCGATCCGCCCGTCCGCGACGAGATCGGCGACGGTCCGGTGCTGCGGGTGGTGCAGGAACGCGAAGTTCTCCCGCAGCACCAGGTTCCGCTGCCGCGCCAGCGCGGTCAGCTCGCGGGTGCGGTCGGCGCGGTCGGTGAGCGGTTTCTCGCACAGCACGTGCTTCCCGGCGCGCAGCGCTCGCCGCGTCCACTCGTGGTGCAGCGCGGTCGGCAGCGACAGGTAGACGGCGTCGACCTCGGGATCGTCCAGCAGCGCCGCGTAGCCGGTGGTGGCGGTGCCGCCGAAGCGGTCCGCGAACTCGGCGGCCTTCGCCGCGTCCCTGCTGGCGACCGCGGTGATCTCCAGCTCGGGGATCTCGGCGGCGGCGGGCAGCGCGCGGCGCCGCGCGTTCGCCGAGCAGCCCAGCACGCCGAGCCGGACCCGCCGGCTCACCGCAGGCCCCGCAGGCAGGCGATGAGGCTGCGGGCCTGCACGTTCACGTAGTGGCTGTGCTCCAGCAGCCCGGTCAGCTGGTGCAGCGCCAGCCACCGGAAGTCCGGCAGGTCCGAGTCGGGGAAGTCCGCGTCCACCTCGATGATCTGGTACCGGTTGCGGGCCTGGTAGAACCGGCCGCCCTCCTCGGACAGCTCGGTGTCGAACAGCACCTGCTCGGGCCGCCTGCCCAGCACCACGTCCAGGTGCGGCGGCCGGTAGTCGACGCCGAGACCGGCGTAGTTCTCGGGGGTGCACTGCACGGTCGGCGCCAGCTCCACCACGTCCAGGTAGCCGGGTTCGACGCGGGCGTTCAGCAGCGCGTGCAGCACCCCGTCGACGCGCTTCACCAGCAGCGCCACCACCCCGGTTCCGTGCGGGTGCAGCAGCGGCTGGGTCCAGCCGCCGACCTCGCGGCTGTTGCTGCGCACGTCCACGGCCAGCACGGTGAAGAAGGTGCCGAGCTCATGCCGGATCTCCGCGTCGGTGCGCCGCCAGCCGCGCACCGCGTGCAGCGGGATCAGCGAGGCCCGGACCTGGTGCTCGGCCTGCCGGGAGGTGATCCAGCTGCGCACCTCGGCGGTGGTGTGCAAGGTGCCCGAGCGCGGATCCCGGGACCGCGCCAGCGCGCCCGCCAGATCCGAACCGTCCACTTCGGACCCCTCGAACCCGCCGGGGAGGCAGGACAGCACGGTGCGGGCGTCCATGTTCACCAGGTCGTCCACCGCCAGCAGCCGGTGCAGCTGGCCGATCGTCACCCAGCGGAAGTCCTCGTGCTCCGCGACCGGTTCGCGCACCTCCACCAGCATGTTCCGGTTGCGCTTGCGGAAGAACCACGAGCCCTGCTCGGACTGCAGCACGTCGCTGAGCACCTGCTGACCCGCGGCCTCGCGGAAGTGCTCCAGGTACGGCACCGCGCCGCCCTCGTGCACCCGCGTGTAGTTGCTGCGGGTGGCCTGCACGGTGGGGGACAGCTGCACCCCGTTCACGTTGCCGGGTTCGGTCTTCGCCTGCATCAGGCAGTGCAGCACCCCGTCGATCTCGCGCAGCAGGATGCCGAGGATGCCGATCTCCGGCTGGTTGATGATCGGCTGCGTCCAGGAGCGCACCGGGCCGTGGTCGCTGGACACGCGCAACCCCTGCACGCTGAAGAACTTGCCGCTGGTGTGCCCGAGGTCGCCGGTGGCGTCGTCGAAGCGCCACTTGTCCAGCTCCGCGAACGGGATCCGCCGCACGTCGTGCAGCTGCGCGGCGCCGCGCTCCCGCACCCAGGCCAACAGCTCCTCGGTGGAGTGCAGCGCGTCCCGCTCGGCGCGCGCCGAGCGCGCCAACCGGTGCGGCAGGGTCGTGTCCGGCTTGCGCAGCAAGCCCGTTCCGGCGGAGGGCGCCATCGGGATCTCCTCACGGCGGTGCTGCCGGCGATCCGCTGGCGCGGCAGGCCGGGTCGCGACCATTCCTACCCGGGAAAGATTAGGAGAAACCCCAAGCCCGGCCGACGGTTCCACGATCGGATGATTGCGCGCGGAGCTCGCCGGGTAGCCGGGGGCTGATCGCGATTTCCGAACGGGAGGAGGCGCAGCACCATGACGACCGCACGGGAGATCATGACCGCGGGCGCCGAATGCGTGAACACCGATCAGACCGCCGCGGACGCGGCGCGCAAGATGACCGACCTCGGCGTCGGGGCGCTGCCCATCTGCGGCCCGGACGAGAAGATCAAGGGAGTGATCACCGACCGGGACCTGGTCGTCAAGGTGGTCGGCAAGGGCCGCGACGCCGGGACCTTCCCCGCCGGGGACCTGAACCAGGCCGAGGCGATCACCGCGGGCGCCGACGACTCCGCGGAGGAGGTGCTCGCCACGATGAAGGACCACCAAGTGCGCCGGGTGCCGGTGATCGACGGGCAGCGGCTCGTCGGCATGGTCTCGCTCGGCGACGTCGCCAAGGCCCTGCCGCACCACGAGGTCGGAGACCTGGTCGACACCCTGTCCACCTGACCAGATGCCGCTCCACTCCTGTTGCGGAGCGGGGCAGGTGGCGGAACCTCAGCGGTTCCCTCGCTGCGGGATCGATTTCACCGGTGGCTCCGCCACAGGAGAAATCGCTGTCCTCGCGAGGGAACCGCTGAGAACCCGCGGGTGGTCCCGCTGCTCGGGTGGACTCGCCACCGGCTCCGCCGCCGACCGGTGAGGGCCGCTGTTCAGGCTCAAGAACCGGCAGCGACGTTCCGCGGACGAACGCCCCGGCGCACCCGGGCGTTCGGTGCGTCCTCAGTTCTTCGGGGCGAGTTCGCCCATCTTGGACCAGCCGTCGCCGGGGACCTCGACGTTGATGATGTCCGGGGTCGCGGAGATGGCCTCGGACATGCGTTCCAGCGCCGCCTGGAAGTGCGCGGACTGCACGTGCTCGACGCCGGCCTCCTGCGAGGCGAAGCCTTCGGTGAGCACGAACTCGTTCGGGTCGTCGACGCTGCGGGCCCAGTCGAAGAACAGGTTGCCGGGCTCGTTCCGGGTCGCCCGGGTGAACTCGTCGACCAGCGAGAGCCACTGGTCGGCGTGGTCGGGCCGCACGTGGAACTTGACGACGATGAAGATCACTGGCTCGGCTCCCTGCGGGTTCGGTGGAGACGCGCCGGATTCGGCGCGGCCGAATCGTGGCCCGCGCGCACCGCGCCCGCCAACCCTCGTTGTCACATGCTGATAAGCCGCCGCGGTCTTCCGTCCCCCGGGTGCGGCGTGGTTATGGTGTGGGCCACACCCGGCGGCGGGAGGTGGCGGTGGACGACGCGCGATCGGTGCGCGAACGGGCCCGGACGCTCGCGCAGGTGCACGACGCCCTGTTCTCCGGAGGGCGCGCCCCGGCGCAGCCGCGCGCGCTGGTGGCCCGCTCGTGGCGGCGCGCCCGCGCCCAGGGCGTGGACCCGGACCTGCTGTTCCCGCCCGATCCGGCGGACGCGGCCGAGGTGCAGCGCCGCCGCGAGCGCAGCGGGCTGCGGCCGGTGCTGCCGGAGCTGCGGGCCGCGCTCACCGCGGTCGCCGAGGACTCCCGGCACGTGATGGTGGTGACCGACGCCGACGGCGTGGTGCTGTGGCGCGAGGGCGCGAACCTGGTCCGGCACCGCGCCGACCGCATCGGCTTCGCCGAAGGCGCGCGCTGGTCGGAGGACGTGGTCGGCGGCAACGCGATCGGCACCGCGCTCGCCGAGGGCGCTGCGGTGCAGATGTTCGCCGCGGAGCACTTCCTGCGCGCCCACCACGTGTGGACCTGCACCGCCGCTCCGCTGCACGACCCGCGCACTGGGGACCTGCTCGGCATCGTGGACGTCAGCGGCCCGGTGGAGACCGTGCACCCGTTGACGGTCGCGCTGGTCGGCACCGCGGTGAAGGTCGCGGAAGCGGGTCTGCGCCGGGAGCACGCGCGCGGGCTCGACTCGCTGCGGCAGGTGGCCGGGCCGCTGCTGGCCGGTCTGCGCGGGCCGGGCCTGGTGGTGGACGAGCACGGCTGGGTCGCCGCGGCCACCGGCATGGCCGGGCCGGACCGGGTAGGGGCGCCGCGGTCCGGGGTGCCGGTCGCGGTGCACGGCGTCGGCCACTGCCTGCCGGAACCGGTGCCGGGCGGCTGGCTGCTGCGCCCGGAACCCGCGCCGCGGATGCGGCTCGCGCTGGACCTCGGTTCGTCCCCGCCGCGCGCCGTCGTGGAGGGCACCGGCAGCTGGGTGCACCCGCTGCCGGTGCGGCACGCGGAGCTGCTGGTGCTGCTGGCGCACGCGGGACCGGCGGGGCTCTCGGCCGCGCAGCTGTCCGAGGCGCTCTACGGCGACCGCACCCACCTGGTGACCGTGCGCGCGGAGGTGTCCCGGCTGCGCAAGTCCCTCGGCGGCCTCGTGCTGGCCCGCCCGTACCGGATCGCCCCCGGCGTGGAGGTCGCGCCGCCGGACCGCACCGGGCCGCTGCTGTCCCGCTCCACCGCGCCGGGGGTCCGCCGCCTCGCCCGGTGATCCCGGGGGCGGGGACCGCTCCCGCGCCCGGTCGTGCGAGCGCGGGAGCGGCCCGGACTCACCTGGTGTGGTGCACCTCCTGCAACCCGTAGACGGGAGTGGGGATCCCCTCGGCCCGCGCCTTGAGCTGCAACGCCAGGTACAGAGAGTAGTGCCGGGACTGGTGCAGGTTGCCGCCGTGGAACCACAGCGCCTCCTGCTGCGTGGGTTTCCACATGTTGCGCTGCTCGCCCTCCCACGGACCCGGGTCCTTGGTGGTGTCGGAACCGAGGCCCCACACCTTGCCGACCTTGTCCGCGACCTCCTGGCTGATCAGGTCCGCGGCCCACCCGTTCATCGAGCCGTACCCGGTGGCGTAGACGACGAGGTCCGCGGGCAGCTCGGTGCCGTCGGCGAGCAGCACCGCGTCCTCGGTGAGCTCCGCGACCTGCCCGTGCGCGAGCGCCACCCGCCCGTCCGCGACGAGTTCGGCCGCGCCGACGTCGATGTAGTAGCCGGACCCGCGCCGCAGGTACTTCATGAAGAGCCCGGAATCGTCGTCGCCGAAGTCGTGCCGGAACCCGGCGGCCTCCAGCCGCGCGTAGAAGTCGGCGTCGCGTTCCCGCATCGCGTCGCACGCGGGCCGCTGGAACCGGTCCATGATCCGGTACGGCTGGGAGGCGAACACCAGGTCGGCCTGCTGGGTGGTGATGCCCGCTTCGACCGCTTCCTCGGAGTAGAGCGGCGCCAGCGACAGCTCCATCAGCGAATCCGACTTGGAGATGTGCGTGGAGGAGCGCTGCACCATCGTCACGTCGGCGCCGACCTCCCACAGCGCCCCGCAGATGTCGAACGCCGAGTTGTTGGAGCCGATCACCACGGCCCGCTTCCCCCGGTACGCGTCCGGCCCGGGGTGCCGCGAGCTGTGGTGCTGCTCGCCGCGGAACCGGTCCTGGCCGGGGAATTCGGGCACGTTCGGCTTGCCGGACACGCCGGTGGCGAGCACCAGCTGCCGCGGGCGCAGCTCGATCCGCTCGCCGTCGCGGTCCACCAGCACCGTCCACTCCCCGGTGCGCTCGTCGTAGGAGGCGGAGCGGCAGGTCGACGAAGACCAGTAGTTGATCTCCATGACCTTGGTGTACATCTCCAGCCAGTCCGCGATCTTGTCCTTGGGCGCGAACACCGGCCAGTTCCGCGGGAAGTCCAGGTACGGCAGGTGGTCGTACCAGACCGGGTCGTGCAGGCACAGCGACTTGTACCGGCCGCGCCACTGGTCGCCGGGACGGGCGTGCGCGTCGAGCACCACGTGCGGCACCCCGAGCTGGCGCAGCCGCGCGCCCAGCGCGATGCCGCCCTGCCCGCCGCCGACCACCACCACGTACGGCTGGCGGGTGCGGCCGAGCTCGGCGGCCTCGGCGTCCCTGGCCTCCTGCCAGGTGGTCCGGTCCGGATCGACGCCGTGCTCGGCGCCCTTCGGGCGGCGGTGCCCGCTCGGCTCCTCGTGGCCGGTCAGCTCGTGCAGCGTCGTCAGCAGCGTCCACGCGCCCTCGTCGACGAGCCGCAGGTGCCCTTTCCCGCGCCCCGCGGCCGTCTCGAACCCGAGCCACGCCTCGACCACGCCGTCGGCCTCGGTCGGTTCCGCGGTGAGGTGGAAACCGCGGGCGTCGGTGGTCTCGGCGGTGGCGCGCACCAGGTCGGCGACGCCGTCCCGGTCCTCCACGGTCTTGAGGTTCCAGGTGAACGCGACCAGGTCGCGCCAGAACGAGGTGGTGGCGAACAGCCCGGCGGCGCGGTCCGCGTCGCCGGCCGCCAGCGCCGCCTCGAACTCGGCGAGCCAGTCCTCGGCGCGGGCGCGGGCGGCGGACCTCTCCGCCGGTGGCCGCGTCTCCCACCGCGCCTGGTCCGGCCGCGCCGGCCGGGTTTCCGAAGCAGTGCGGGTCGTCTGGTTCTCACCGAGCGTCTGGGACATGGGCGGACCTCCCGGAGCAGCGCGCGCCGTCGCCGGTGACGGCGCGTCCGGAACTCAGCGAACCCGACCGCCACCGCGCCCGGAAGGGTTGCGACCCCGTTGCACCCCGCGGTTCCCCCGGATGCGGGATCAGCCGCCGATCGTCCTCCCGCGTTCCGGCGGCGGTCCGACGACCACGAGGTCGAGGTCGGTCGCGGCCAGCCGCGCCGGGTCCACCGCGAGGTCCGCCGGGAGCTCCGGATGCACGTGCAGATCGGTGGGGCGGCCGGTGAGGTCGAAGAACGGTTCGAACACGTCGGGGGTGAGGATGCCGAGCATCCGGGTGTTGTGCGCTTCGAACGCGAAGGTGTGGATGGTGCCCGCCGGGGCGTGCACGAAATCCCCTTCGGTCAGCAGCACCTCCCGGCCGTTGACGTGCAGCCGGACGCGTCCCGACACGCACAGGAAGTTCTCGGTGTGCAGCCGGTGGAAGTGCCGGACGAAGTACTCCGACCGGGATCCGAGGGTGTCGATGGCGAAGTAGCGGCCGCCGGTGTTCGCGCCGCGCGTCAGGTAGGTGTTCAGGCTCTCCCCGGTCTCCCGGCGGTCGCCCTCGCCGAGCCGCAGGAAGTACGGCCGCACGCCCTGCGGCAGCTCCGCGTCCCACTCGTCCAGCGCATCCGCCCGCGCCGCGTCCGGGAAGGTGATGCCGAGCGGGGCGCCCGCGTCGGCCCGCTGCGGCGCCGAGGTGGTGGCCCCGGTGCGGCCGGAGTGCACGTGCCGCCGCACCGGGGTGCCGAGCCGTTCCACGAGCTCCAGCGAACCGCCCGGCGCCGCCCAGGTGAGCAGCCGGGTCACGTGCGCCAGCATCCGGAGCGCCAGCGGTCTCCCCGGCGGCACGTGCAGCGAGTCGCCGCGGGTGAGCACGCGGCTGCGCTCGCCGAGCCACACCTGCACGCTGCCGTCGAACACGTAGAACGAGCGCTGCTCGACGGCGTGGGCGTGCCACGGCACCTCCGCGCCGCGCCCGCCGCTGACGTAGGCGGCGTCGAACAGGCCGCCGGTGTCTGCGGCGCGGGCGATGACGGTCCACAGCACGCCGTCCAGCTCGTAGCGCCGCCCCTCCCCGCTCGCGAGGTAGTAGGGGACGGGTTCGCCGGGCAGCCGGTCGACGACCGGTGCGAGGTCGTGGACCGCTTCGACGTCGTGGGTCATGGTCGTCCTCCGGGGAGCAGGTGGCGGGCGAGGGGAACGCCGGTGGGG
>NZ_JAIUKC010000109.1:0-2563 GCF_020177435.1 Saccharopolyspora sp. 7B
CCCCGCGGGGTTTGAGCGGGGTTGTGCCGGAGTCACGCTTGATACCCCCGGGGCGCCCCCCGGGTAAAAAAACCCCCCGCGGCCAAAACCCCGCTGAGGTTCCGCCACCCGACCCCCGAGCAAGACGAGCCGAAAACCAAGGAAAAAGTTCAGCGCTTGGCTGGGGAGGGGTAGGGGAGCAGGGCCATCTCCCGGGCGTTCTTGATCGCCGTGGCGACCTCCCGCTGCTCCTGCATGGTCAGCCCGGTCACCCGGCGGGAGCGGATCTTGCCGCGGTCGGAGAGGAACTTGCGCAGCAGCGCGACGTCCTTCCAGTCCACGGTGACGACGCGTTCCTTGCGCAGCAGGTTCTGCTTGCGGCGGGGCGGTTTGCGTTCGCTGGGCACGGTGCTCACCAACTCGACTTGGTCACGCCGGGCAGTTCGCCGTTGTGCGCGAGCTGGCGCAGGCGCACGCGGGAGAGCCCGAACTTGCGGAAGTAGCCGCGCGGCCTGCCGTCGACGGTGTCGCGGTTGCGCACGCGGGTGGCGCTGGCGTCGCGGGGCTGCCGGGACAGCTCGGCGACGGCGTCGGCGCGCTCCTCGGGGGAGCTGCCGGGGGCGGAGATGATCCGCTTGAGCTCGGCGCGGCGTTCGGCGTGCCGGGCGACGAGCACCTTCCGCTGCTCGTTGCGGGCGATCTTGGACTTCTTGGCCACCGGGTCTTCTCCTCAGCGCTCTTCGCGGAACTCGACGTGCTTCTTGATCACCGGGTCGTACTTGCGCAGCCGCAGCCGGTCGGGGTTGTTGCGGCGGTTCTTCCTGGTCACGTAGGTGAAGCCGGTGCCCGCGGTGGACCGCATCTTGATCACGGGACGGACGTCGTTGCTGGCCATCAGATGCGCTCCCCGCGAGATCGGATGTCGGCGACGACGGCTTCGATGCCGCGCTTGTCGATGGTCTTGATGCCCTTCGTGGACACCCGCAGGCGGATCCAGCGGTTCTCCGAGGGCAGCCAGTAGCGGCGCTGCTGCACGTTGGGCAGCCAGCGGCGGCTGGTGCGCACGTGCGAGTGCGACACCTGCTTGCCGTAGCCGGGTTCTCGCCCGGTCACTTGGCAGCGGATGGACACGAGGGGCCTCCTGATAACGACAGTCGTTTTCAATAAGGGTACCGTGTCGGTTCGGCAGATGAAAACCGTTCCTGATTGGGGCTGCGAGTGGGCACCGAAACCGAACCGTCCGAGGCCGCCCGGGTGCCGCTGGTCGTGGTCGCCGGGCTCGACGGCGAGCACGTCGCCGAGACCGCCGGAGCCGTCCGCGCGACCGACCCGCACGGCACCGCCGTCGTGCACCACGACCTGCGCGAAGTCACCTCCGGCGTGGTCCGCAGGTACCTGCGCCACGGCGACTCCGAACAGCTCACCGTGCTCGAACTCGCCCACGGCTGCGTGTCCTGCACGCTGCGCGAGGACTTCCTGCCGCTGCTGCGCAGGCTCGCCGCCGCCCCCGACGTGCGGCGCATCGTCGTGCGCCTCGACTCCTCCCTCGAACCCGAGGCGATCTGCTGGGCCATCGAGCACGTCGTCGTCGACACTGCCCCGGTAGCCGAGGACGTCGAGGTCGAAGCCGTCCTCACCGCCGTCGACCTGCCCAGCTGGCTCGGCGACGTCAGCGGCGACGAACCCCTCTACGAGCGCGGCCTCGCGGGCAGCCCCGACGACGAGCGCACCGTCGCCCAGGTCGGCGTCGGGCAGGTCGAGTTCGCCGACGCCGTCGTCCTCGCCGGGGACGCCGACCGCTGGCAGACCGTGCGCACCGAAGCCGTCCTCGACCGGCTGACCCCCGCCGCCCCGCGCACCGCGCTCACCGGGCTCGACGTGCCCGCGCTGCTCGCCCGCATCCCCGCCGGAGCCCGGCGCGGCGAAGTCGACGGCGCGCACGGCCCGCTGCTGCGCGGGCAGCCGCCGCTCGACGAGGAATCGGGCGTGTCCGTCGTGCTGTTCGAGCAGCGCCGCCCGTTCCACCCGGAACGGCTGCACGACGCGCTCGACGTGCTGCTCGACGGCGTCGTGCGGACCCGCGGCCGCGCCTGGGTCGCGAGCCAGCCCGACACCGCGCTCTGGCTCGAATCCGCCGGCGGCGGGCTGCGCGTCGGGCACGCCGGGCCGTGGCTCGTCACCCAGACCCCCGAGCAGTGGGCGCAGGTCGACCCGGAACGCCAGGTGAAGGCCTCGCTGAACTGGGACGACTACTACGGCGACCGGATGCAGGAACTCGTCGTCATCGCGCACGAAGCCGACCCCGGCGCCATCCGCGGCGCCCTGCACGAAGCCCTGCTCACCGACGAGGAACTCGCGCTCGGCGAGACCGCGTGGCGCGAACTGCCCGACCCCTTCGGCGAATGGCACGAGGACCCGTGCGCCGACGACGAACCCCAGCAGGCGCCCGCGTCCAGCGAAGGCGACCAGCGCGGGGCATGAGCACCCCGGGGGGGGGGGGGGGGGCCCCCGGGGGGGGGGGGGCCCCCCCCCCGCGGGGGGGGGGGTGACCCCCACAACCCCACCCGGAAGGCCCCCGCGGGTG
>NZ_JAIUKC010000109.1:2570-10299 GCF_020177435.1 Saccharopolyspora sp. 7B
CCCCCCCCCCCGTTCCCCCCCGGCCCCCCCCCCCCCGGCGCCCCCCCCCCCCCCCCGCCGCCCCCCGCCCCCCCCGCCGCCCCCGCGGGGGGGGCCCCCCCCCCCCGCCCGGCGGGTAACCCCGGGCGCGCGACCGGAACGACCAGCACAGGAGGAGATCGTGAAACCGAACATCCATCCCGAGTACGGCCCCGTCGTGTTCCAGGACCGCTCCACCGGCACCCGGTTCCTGACCCGCTCCACCGCCACCTCGGAGGACACCGTCACCTGGGAGGACGGGCAGAACTACCCGCTGATCGTCGTCGACATCACCGCCGACTCGCACCCGTTCTGGACCGGCAACCAGCGGGTGCTCGACAGCGAGGGCCGCGTCGAGAAGTTCCGGCGCCGCTACGGCGACCGCCGCCGCTGAACCCGGCACCGCTGGACCCGGCACCGCTGGACCCGTGCCCGCCGAATCCCGGCGCCGCTGGACCCGGCACCGCCGAACCCCGGCACCACCTGATCGAGGAGGAAGAACCGCATGGCCGTTCCCAAGCGGAAGATGTCCCGCAGCAACACCCGGCACCGCCGCTCGCAGTGGAAGGCGACCGCGCCCGAACTGGTGCCGGTCGTCATCGACGGCGAGAAGAAGTTGGTCCCCCGCAACCTGATCCCGTACTTCCAGCAGAAGTGATCGCGGGTCCCCGCGCGTAGGGCGCGGCGGCTTCCTCGCCGCGGGACCGTTCTCCCCGGTGGCTACCCGCTCCCGGTGGAGGGCGCCGTCCCGCGGGGAAGCCGCCGGGAACCCGCTGATCCGCCGGTGCGGCCCGGTGTCGTGCCCGGTGGGCGCGGTCTGCGTCACATCGAGGTGGGCGGCGCGCCGCGCCGCTGCGGGTTCTCAGGTTCATCTCAGAACTACGCGCAACACTGTCCGCATGCGCATCCTCGTCGTCGACGACGACCGGGCCGTGCGCGAGTCCCTGCGCCGCTCGTTGCAGTTCAACGGCTACCAGGTGGAGCTCGCCGCGGACGGTCAACAGGCCCTGGACCAGCTGGCGGACCAGCGGCCCGACGCGATGGTGCTGGACGTCATGATGCCCCGCCTGGACGGCCTGGAGGTGGCGCGCAGGTTGCGCAGCACCGGCGATGACCTGCCGATCCTGGTGCTCACCGCCCGCGACGCCGTGTCCGACCGGGTCGCCGGGCTCGACGCGGGCGCCGACGACTACCTGCCGAAGCCGTTCGCGTTGGAGGAGCTGCTCGCCCGGCTGCGCGCGCTGCTGCGCCGCGCCTCCCCGTCCGCCGACGACGGCGACGAGCTGCCGCCCGCGCTGAGCTTCGCCGACCTCCAGCTCGACCCCGGAACCCGCGAGGTGCGCCGCGGCGACCGGCCGATCAGCCTCACCCGTACCGAGTTCGCGCTGCTCGAACTGCTCATGGCGCACCCCAAGCAGGTCCTCACCCGCAGCAGGCTGCTGGAGGACGTGTGGGGCTACGACTTCCCGACCTCCGGCAACGCGCTGGAGGTCTACATCGGATACTTGCGCCGCAAGACCGAGACCGAAGGTGAACCCCGCTTGATCCACACCGTGCGCGGCGTCGGCTACGTGCTCCGCGAGACCCCGCCGTGACGGCGCCCGCCCCGCCCGCTCCCGACGCCGAGACCGGCGGCACCGGCGACCGCGGCCGGTTGCAGCGGATCTCGTTGCGCAACCGGGTGACCTTGCTGGCCGCGCTGTCCGTGGCGGGAGCCGTGGCCCTGGTGTCCCTCGGCGCGTTCTTCACCGTGCGCGACAGCCTCTACGAGCAGCTCGACGACAGCCTGCTGCGGCGCGCCGTCGAAGCCGAGTCCGGGCCGCTGATCGACGAACCCGCCGGGCTGCAAGGCGTTCCGGTCGCGTTCTACACGGCGGCGAACCTGGAGATCAGCGTGCTCTACCCGAACGGGGCGGAGCTCGCGCCGAGCCAGCGGCCGCCGTCCGGGCCGCTGGAACTCGCCGTGGCGCAGGGGAAGCTGCCCCGCTCCATCCGCACCGACGAGGCCACCAACAGCCGCATCGTGGCGGTGCCCGCCGACAACGGCGCGCTGGTCATGGCGCAGTCCCTCGGCCCCACGAAGGCGACGCTCGCGCAGCTGAGCCTGGTGCTCGTCGTGATCGGCGGGGCGGGCATCCTGCTCGCCGCCGCCGCGGGCACCGCGGTGGCCAGCGCCGGGCTGCGGCCGGTGCAGCGGCTCAACGCGGCCACCGAACGCGTCGCGCTCACCGGTGATCTGCGGCCCATCCCGGTGTCCGGGGACGACGAGCTGGCCCGGCTCACCACCTCGTTCAACGACATGTTGGGGGCGCTCGCCGAATCGCAGGAGCGGCAGCGGCGGCTGGTCGCCGACGCCGGTCACGAGCTGCGCACCCCGCTGACCTCGTTGCGCACCAACCTGGAACTGCTGATGGCCGCCGCGCAGCCGGGGGCGCCCGCACTGTCCGACCAGGACCGCGAGGAGATGTTCGAGGACGTGCGCGGGCAGATCACCGAGCTCTCCGCGCTCGTCGGGGACCTGGTGGAACTGGCCAGGGAGGACGCCCCGCAGGCCGTGCACGAACCCGTCGAGCTCGTCGACGTCGTGGAGCGCGCGCTGAACCGGGCGCGCAGGCGCGCGGGCCCCGTCGAGTTCGACGTGCGGTTGCAGCCCTGGTCGATGATGGGCGACGCCACCGCGCTGGAGCGGGCGGTGCTGAACTTGCTGGACAACGCCGCCAAGTGGAGCCGGGACGGCGACACGGTGCGGGTGCAGCTCTACCCGGACGGCGCCGGTTCGGTCGTGCTGGAGGTCTCCGACGGCGGGCCCGGCATCGCCGAGGCGGACCGGCCGCACGTGTTCGAGCGGTTCTACCGGTCGTCGCTGGCGCGCACGCTGCCCGGTTCCGGGCTCGGGCTGTCCATCGTGAAGCAGGTCGCGGAGCGGCACGGCGGCAGCGTGTGGGCCGGTGCGGCGCCCGAGGGCGGCGCGCTGCTGCGGATGGTCCTGCCGGGGCACGTCGGCTGACCGCGTGCGGCGGTTGAGCCGATCGGCGGCGGCGCTGGGTGGACCGGCGGCGGCGCTGGGCGGATCGGGCGGACGCGCCGTCCCCCGTTCCGCGGCCGCTGGTGCCGCCGTGTGATCCTCGTACCGACCGGAAGCGCCCATCCGGCGCAATCCGTCCGAAAATCCAACAGCATCGAACATCTTTGGTGCGTGCTTTCGATCGATACCCGGATTTTTCGGCCGCGTCATCACGGGTAGTGTTGGTTCATGTTGACTTGACGCGTCAAGTTCAGCAGCATCCTCATGAACAGGACGCGCACCGACGCAGCGCCCGCCCGGGGATCAGCGCTCCGGGTCGGCTGGATGGGACGGGTGGAGTGCTCGCACGCCAACGCCAGGAAGTGATCCTCGACGAGGTGCGGCGCACCGGCGCCGTGCAGGTCAGCGAGCTCGTGCTGCGCCTCGGCGTCTCCGACATGACCATCCGCCGCGACCTCGACGCGCTCGCCCGCCAGGGCCTCGTCGAGAAGGTCTACGGCGGCGCCACCTCCACCCTCGGCCGCAGCACCGACGAACCCGGCTTCGAAGCCAAGTCGGTCCGCCAGCTCGCGGAGAAGGAGGCCATCGCGCGCGAGGCCGCCGCGCTCGTCCGGCCCGGCACCGCCATCGGCCTGTCCGCGGGCACCACCACCTGGACCATGGCCCGGCACCTCGACGACATCCCCGACCTCACCGTCGTCACCAACTCGGTCCGCGTCGCCGACGTGCTGCAGCAGCGCGGGCGCACCGACCGGACCGTCGTGCTCACCGGCGGCGTCCGCACCCCCTCCGACGCGCTCGTCGGACCCGTCGCGGTGCAGTCGCTGCGGTCCCTGCACCTGGACCTCGTGTTCCTCGGCGTGCACGGCATGGCGCCCCGCGCCGGGTTCACCACCCCCAACCTCAACGAGAGCGAGACCAACCGGGCGCTCGCCGAAGCCGCCAGCAGGCTCGTCGTCGTCGCCGACCACGCCAAGTGGTCCACCGTCGGCATCTCCACCATCGTCGACTTCGCCGAGGTCGACGTGCTGATCACCGACGACGGGCTGCCCGACGACGCCCGGCAGCTGCTCGCCGAGCAAGTCCACGAACTGGTGATCGCCGAAGCGGTGCTCACCGCCGATTCCGCACCCGACAAGTCCGGCCCCGACCAGGCCGGCAGCGATCAGGAGGCCGCGCGGTGAAGCGCACCGTCCGGGAACTGGCCGACGGCAGGCAGATCTACTACTTCGACACCGATCCGGCGCGGGAGCGCGCGGCCGCGGACACCCGCGACCTGCCGCCGCGGCCCCCCGTCTCCGAGATGCGGCGCGACCCGCTCACCGGGGAATGGGTCGCGATGGCCGCCCACCGCCAGACCCGCACCTACAAGCCGCCGGCCGACCAGTGCCCGCTGTGCCCGAGCACGCCCGGACGCCTCACCGAGATCCCCGAGGCCGACTACGAAGTCGCAGTCTTCGAGAACCAGTTCCCGTCCTTCGCCGCCGCCGACCCCGATCCGTCCACCGTGGACGGACTTCCGATGGTGCCGACCGGGCCGGCGCGCGGTCGCTGCGAAGTCGTGTGCTTCACCTCCGACCACGGCACCTCCTTCGGGCAGCTCAGCCCCGCGCAGGTCCGCACCGTCGTCGAGGCCTGGGCCGACCGCACCGCCGAACTCTCCGCCACCCCCGGCGTCGAGCAGGTCTTCTGCTTCGAGAACCGGGGCGAGGAGATCGGGGTGACGCTGCACCACCCGCACGGCCAGATCTACGGGTACCCGTTCGTCACGCCCAAGACCGAGCGGATGCTGCGCACCGCCGAGGACTACCTCGCCGAGCACGGCAGGCCCGTCCTCGGCGACGTGCTCGCCGCCGAACGCGCCTCCGGGCGCCGCGTCGTCGTCGACTCCGAGCACTGGACCGCGTACGTGCCCGCCGCCGCCCGCTGGCCGGTCGAGGTGCACGTGGTGCCGCACCGCCAGGTGCCCGACCTCGTCGCGCTCACCGACGAGGAGCGCAACGACTTCGCCACCACCTACCTGGAGGTGCTGCGCCGGCTCGACGGGCTCTACGACCGGCCGCTGCCCTACATCGCCGCGTGGCACCAGGCGCCGGTGCGCACCGGGCGGGACCTGTCCTGGCTGCACCTGGAGCTGTTCTCGGTGCTGCGTTCCGCGGACAAGCTGAAGTACCTCGCCGGGTCCGAGTCGGGCATGGCGGTGTGGGTGAACGACGTGACGCCGGAGCAGATCGCCGACCGGCTCCAGGCGCTCTGATCGGCCGCCGCCCGCTACGCCGGGTGATCGATGTCCGGGCGTCGCGCTCTCGATCGAGGGTGTGACGTTCGGCACTGGCGCGGATTCGTCCGGCACTCCACAGGCGGGTCTCAGGCGGTTCTCAGCTGAATGCCCCAAAGTGGGGAACATGAGCGACCAGCCCCAGCGCGGCTCGGGCGAACCGTCCGAAGACCCGCGACAGCAGGCAGACAGCAGCGGAACCGCCCACCTTCCGCAGGCGACCGGCGACACGCCGCCTGCCGGGGCCTTCGAGCAGCAGTCCGGCACCCAGCAGCAGCCGCGCCTCGCGCCCGACGCCGACCCCGGCAGGCAGGAACCGCCCGGCGGTCCCGCGGCCACCCGGCAGCAGCCCCAGCCGTACGGCGCCTACGAGCAGCAGCCCGGCATGGGCGGCGCTCCCGGCGGCCAGTACCCGCAGATGGGCGCGCCGCACCAGCAGCAGGGCTGGTACCAGCAGCCGATGGGCGCGGTCCCCGTGCAGCAGCACCGGCCTGCCAAGCGCAACGGGCTCGTCGCCACCGCGCTCGTCGGTGCGCTCGCGATCGGCCTGGTCGGTGGCGGCGTCGGCGGTTTCGTCGGCTACCGCCTCGGCTCGTCCGGCGCGGAATCCCAGGGCACGAGCCTCGACCAGCAGCAGCCCGCGCGCAGCGCCAGCGTCGCGCCGAAGGGCTCGGTGCAGGGCGTCGCCGAGAAGGTGCTGCCCAGCGTGGTGCAGCTGCAGATGCAGAGCGCGCAGGGCTCCGGCGAGGGCTCCGGGATCGTGCTCAGCCAGGACGGCTACATCCTCACCAACGCCCACGTCGCCGAAGGTGCCGGGCAGGGCAGGCTCACGGCGATGTTCAACGACAACCGGACCGCGTCGGTCCGGATCGTCGGCGCCGACCCGAAGTCCGACCTCGCCGTGGTGAAGGCCGACATCACCGGTCTCACCCCGGCCGAGCTCGGCCGCTCCGACGACCTGCCGGTCGGTGCCCCGGTGGTGGCGATCGGCTCGCCGTTCGGGCTCTCCGGCACCGTCACCAGCGGCATCATCAGCGCCAAGGACCGCCCGGTGCGCGCGGGCGGGCAGAGCGGCGCCCAGGACAGCGTGCTCAACGCGCTGCAGACCGACGCCGCGATCAACCCCGGCAACTCCGGTGGCCCGCTGGTCGACATGGACGGTCGCGTCGTCGGCATCAACTCCGCCATCTACAGCCCCGGGTCCGGGGAGCAGGAGCAGGGCGGTTCGGTCGGCCTCGGCTTCGCCATCCCGATCGACCAGGCGCAGCGCACCGCGAAGGAGCTCAAGGACACCGGCGCGGCGACCCAGACCACGCTCGGCGTGAGCATCCAGAGCGCGCAAGGGGGCGGCGCCGTGGTGCGCCAGGTGGTGCCGAACGGGCCCGCGCAGCAGGCGGGCATCCGGAACGACGAGCGGATCACCAAGTTCGACGGGCGCTTCATCGAGGACGCGGACGCCCTCGTCGCCACGGTCCGCTCCCACCAGCCGGGCCAGAAGGTCCAGGTGACCCTGACCGGCGCGGACGGCGGCGAGCGCACGGTGGACGTCGTGCTCGCCGGTCAGTAGGTCCGCACGACACCCGGCCGCGTCCGCGGCCAGCCCCGCACGGCCCGGCCCGGGCCGCGGTGACAAGGAGAACGCGACAGATGTCCGAACGCAACGGCCACGTCATCCCGCACCGGAACCAGCAGCAGCGCGCCCGGCTCGTCGAGCCCGGCGAGTCACTGGATCTCCCCCCGGAACTCCTTGCCACTACGGTGAACGGCATGGAACGCAGCGCGCAGCGGCTGGGACGCGCCCTGGTGGTCGTGGTCGACGACCGGGCCGCGCAGGGCGAGCAGGAGGACAGCATCGGTCCGTTGGTGACCGAACTGCTGGAGGAAGCCGGATTCATCGTGGACGGGACCGTCGCGGTGGCCGGGGAGACGGTGGACATCCGCAACGCGCTGAACACCGCGGTGATCGGCGGCGTGGACGTGGTGATCACGGTCGGCGGCACCGGGGTCTCGCCCCGGGACGTCACGCCGGACGCCACCTCCGGGGTGCTGGACATGCCGGTGCCCGGCATCGCCGAGGCCCTGCGGGCGTCGGGGCTGGCCGCGGGAGCGGTCGACGCCGGGGTGTCCCGCGGGCTGGCCGGGGTGTCCGGCAGCACGCTGGTGGTCAACCTGGCCGGATCCCGGGCCGCGGTGCGGGACGGGATGGCGACGTTGTCGCCGCTGGTGACGCACGTGATCGAGCAGCTGTCGGGGCTCGAACAGGCCTGACCCGGAACCGGACGACAACGGTGGCGGGCCCCCCCCGGGGGGCCCCCCCCCGCCGGGGGGGGGTGCCCCCCCGGGGGGGGCCCCCGGGCCCCCGGGGGCCCCCCGGGGGGGGGGGGGCGGCGGGGGGGCCCCCCGGGGGG
>NZ_JAIUKC010000110.1:0-27861 GCF_020177435.1 Saccharopolyspora sp. 7B
CCGCGTCCTGGGGCCGCCGCCCCCCCCCCCCCCGCCCCCCCCCGCCCGCGCCCGCCCCCCCCCCCCCCCCCCCCCCCCCCCCCCCCCCCCCCCCCCCACCGCTCTGCTCGTGCTTCCGCCGCGCGGTCGGCCAGGCGGACCTCAGGGGCCCGCCGGTGCCGGATCAGGCCGAGGGGGTCCCGCCGGGCTGCGCCGGGCCGTCGCCGTCCGGCTTGCGCGGTGTCTCACCGGGCTGCTGGTCCGAGCCGGTGCCGGTCGAGCCGGTGCCGCCCTGCTGGGCGGAACCGCCGGAGGACTGCTGCTTGTTGAGCACGCCCTCGACCTTGCTGCTCACGTTCTCGATCTGGTCGTGGTACTTGCCGCCGGTGGCCTTGTCCAGCTTCGTCTTGGCGGCGTCCAGACCCTTGGTGGCGTTGGGGCCCGCCTTCTCGGCGAGCTCGCCCGCCTTGTCCTTGACCTGGTTGGCCAGGTCCTTCGCCTTGTCCAGGAAACTCATCCGTTGCCTCCAGGTGGCCGTGCCGCTGCGGGTGGCCGGGAGCGGGTGGCCGTGCCGGTCACGGCCGCGAAACCGGTGGGCACCGGCTCGTCCCGGCCGTCACCGGGAAGTCCCCGGGTGCTCGGCCATGGTCGCACCACGATCTTGGTGGAGGAAGCGGCCCACGGCATCCGGAGTCCGCGCATCCCCGGGATGGGGGGACGATGGAGGCATGACGGAGACCGAACGGCAGCGCAGGCGCCGCCTCGCCGAGATCTTCGGCGAGGTGCTCCCGCAGACCACCTCGGACGAGCGTTCCGAGGGGCCGGACCGCCGGGAAGGTGATCAGCGGGAGACCGAGCGCTGGTACCGGGAGAACCGCCCGCCGCACCACGGCGGCTGACGGGAGCCCGGAACCGCTCGCGGGTCAGTTCTTGCTGGCGCCGCCGTTGCCGCTCTGCGCCGACACCGAGGCGTTCGCGCCCACGGTCGTCTCGTCGTCGGAAGCGAGGCCCTTGACCGCGGGCAGGCCCTGGTCGCGGCGCAGCAGGTCGCGGATCTCCTGCAGCAGCTCCACGTCGGTCGGGTCGGCCGGGCCCTCTTCCTTGCCCTTCTTCCGCCGCTCCTGGATCTTCTGCATCGGCATCACGAACAGGAAGTAGACCACCGCGGCCGTGATCAGGAACGTGATGATCGAGTTGATCACCACGGCGAAGTCGATGACCGAGGCCTCGTTGCCGTCGATGATCTGGAACGACAGCCCGCGGACGTTCGCCCCGCCTGCCGCGGCGATCACGGGCTTGATGACGCTGGTCGTGACCGCGGTGACCAGCGCGGTGAACGCGCTGCCGACGACGACCGCGACCGCGAGGTCGATGACGTTGCCTCGCATCAAGAAGTCCTTGAAGCCCTTGAGCACGGCACTCTCCTTCGTTGAACTCGACGTGCCCGGGTCGGTCCCGGACGGGAGGGGGAGCCGCGGGAGCGCGTCCCGGCGGCTGCTCAGCGGAGCGTAACGGTCACCGAATGGATCAACGACGCTCCGGCCACCGCCGCAGCGCGCTGCTCCGGAACGCCCACGACCAGGAGTCGTCCCTGGTCCGCGCCGCTTCCGGTGGGGTGCACCGCCAGCACCGGTACCCGCTCGGCGAGCACCGTTCCGGGACCGGATCGTTCCTGGGGTGTGACCAGGTCCACTCGGGCCCCGGGGTGCAGCAGGTCGCCGACCCCGGGATCCGCGAGCCGCACCGGCACCGCGACCTGTCCGGGTGCGGCCGCGACCTCCGGTGGTCGTTCCGGTGCGGTGGCCAGCCGGACGTCGGTGAGCGGTTCGCCGTCCCGCACCGCGCCGCCGGGCGCCCGGCCCACCGCGGCGGCCGGATCGCGCAGCGCCCCGGGCGGCACCAGGTCGGCGGGCAGGTCGCGGTGCCGGAGGTCCGCGGCGTCGAGCGGCCTGCCGGGAGCGAGGTCGTGCGCCGCCACCACCACCCGCACCTGGCTGCCGGTGGCGGGCAGCAGTGCGAGCGCACCGGCCAGCACGAACAGCGCGACGGCCGCGATCCGGCGGGCGAGCAGCAGGCCGGAGCCGCGCGCCACCGGAGCTCGCGGCAGCAGCGCGGCCAACCGCTCCCGCGCGGTCGGCCCGAGGTCCCGGCCGGTGCGCCGCCGTCCGCGCGCCCGGAAGCGGCGCGTGTTCCCGCCGCGCCGGCCATGAGCACCGGATTCGCCCCTGCCCGTTCCGCCGTTCTCCCGCGGCCCCGTGGTTCCGGAGCCTCCGCGCCCACCGCTCATGGTCCCCTCCTCGCCCGCCATCGCCTGAGATCGACGTTAGGAGAGCGCGGGCAGCGCGGACAGGGTCGAGTTCGGAATCTGTGGATGGATCGCCGGCCTGTGGACAACTCCGCCGCGGAAGGGGGTGAAGCCGTGGTCAACGCAGAAAAAATCGCCGACTGCGACAGCGATCGGCGATCTCGGGAACCGGCGTGGAACGGATCAGGAAGCCGCGGCGGTGGTCGAGGAGGAACTCGACGAGGAGGACGACGAGGAAGCGGAGGACGACGAGGAACTCGACGACGAGTCCGAGGACGAGCTCGACGAACCGGACCCGGAGTCCCCGGACGACGAGGACGAGGTGGACGTCGAGGACGAGCCGGAGTTCGACCGGTTGTCCGTGCGGTAGAACCCGCTGCCCTTGAACACGATGCCCACCGCGTTGAACAGCTTCCGGAGCCGACCGGTGCACTGCGGGCACTCGGTCAGCGAGTCTTCGCTGAAGGACTGCACCGCCTCGAATCGGTGGTCGCACTCGGTGCAGGCGTACTGGTAGGTGGGCACGGCCGTCAACCTCCGGGCTTTTCATGGTATTGGCACTCGAATGGACAGAGTGCCAACACGATGATGCGCCATCTGAGGTGCCCAGCGCAAACACGCTTAGGTCACACCGCGTGCCCGCCGCCACCGCCACCGACTGCGACGAGCCCGCGACCAGGCGTGATCACCGCGTGCATCCGGACGTCGTGCTCCTCGCCGGGCAGCTCCGCCACGAACTCGGCGTCCCGCACCACCGCGATCAGCCGCGCGGCCGGATCCGCCAGCGGCAGCGACCGGTCGTAGTGCCCGGCTCCCCGGCCCAGCCGGACCCCGCGCTCGTCCACCGCCAGCGCGGGCACCAGCACCGCGTCGGCCGCCCCGAGCTCCGCCGCGCCCAGCCGCGGACCGTTCGGCTCCAGCAGCCCGTAGCGGGCCTGGTCCAGGGAATCCGCCCCGGTGTAGTCCGCCCAGTCCAGCGGCATCGCGCCGACCACCACCGGCAGCAGCACCCGGCAGCCCGCCGCCCGCAGCGCGTCCAGCAACGCCGTGGACCCGGGTTCGCCGCGCACCGGGACGTACGCCGCGACCACCCGCGGGCTGCACCGCTCGGCCCAGCCCAGCGCCGCCGAACGAAGTGACCCGGCCTCCGCTGATCGAGTGGTCTCGTCGATGGTCCTCCTGCGTTCTTCCAGGACGCGGCGCCATTCCGACTTGGATTGCCGTAGTTCTCCCAGCGAGGTCACAGCTCCACCATAGGTGCGACCGATAGGCTCCCAAGTCATGAACAGCGCTGCCAGCAACCCCGCGAACGCTGCGTTCCGCACCGCCATCGTGCCCGCCGCGGGCCTGGGGACCCGGTTCCTGCCGACCACCAAGGCCGTGCCCAAGGAACTGCTGCCCGTCGTGGACACCCCGGGGATCGAACTGGTGGCGACCGAGGCCGCCGAAGCGGGCGCCGAACGCCTCGTGATCGTGACCTCCCCGGACAAGAAGGCCGTCACCGACTACTTCCAGCCGGCGCCCGAACTGGAGGGCACGCTCCGCGAGCGCGGCAAGGACGCCCAGCTCGCCAAGGTGCGCCGGGCCCCCGAGCTGATCGCCGCCGAGACCGCGCTGCAGGAGGAGGCCCTCGGCCTCGGGCACGCGGTGAGCTGCGCCGAGCAGAACCTCACCGACGCCGACGACGCCGTCGCCGTGCTGCTGCCCGACGACCTCGTGCTGCCCCGCGGCGTCCTCGCCAAGATGGCCGAGACCCGCGCCCGCCACGGCGGCAGCGTGCTCTGCGCCTTCGACGTGCCCGACGACGAGGTCTCCTCGTACGGCGTCTTCGACGTCGCCGACACCGATGAGGACGACGTCAAGCAGGTCCGCGGCATGGTGGAGAAGCCCGCGCCGGCGGACGCCCCCTCCAGCCTCGCCGCCGCCGGTCGGTACCTCCTCGACCGGGCGGTCTTCGACGCGCTCAAGCGGATCGAACCCGGTGCCGGAGGTGAGCTGCAACTCACCGATGCCGTAGCGTTGCTGATCTCGGAGGGTCACCCGGTGCACGTGGTGGTGCACCGCGGCAAGCGACACGACTTGGGAAATCCTGGCGGTTTCCTCAAAGCTGCGGTGGACTTCGCCCTGGACGACCCCGAGTACGGGCCTGGTCTGCGGGACTGGCTCGGTGAACGGCTGAACAGGAGCTGACGGCGAGCGGCCTCGGCTCCACCTGGAAGAGGTCGAGTGCCATGAGGTCAGTGGACGAACAGCTCGCGCGTGTCCTCACCGCCGCGGTGCGGCCCGCGCCGGTGCGGGTGGCGATCTCCGAAGCGCAGGGACTGCTGTGCGCCGAGGAGATCGTGGCCGGTCAGGCACTTCCCGGATTCGACCAGGCCGCGGTGGACGGTTACGCCGTGCGCAGCGTCGACGTGCAGGACGCCGGGGACGGGACGCCGGTGCTGCCGGTGGTCGGCGAGATCACCTCCGGTTCCCGGCAGCCCCGCCGGCTGCAACCCGGTCAGGCGGTGCGGGTCACGGCGGGCGCTCCGCTGCCCACGCTGGCCGACGCCGTGGTGCCGCTGGACCGCACCGACGAGCACCCGGCGAAGGTCACCGTCCGCCAGGGCGTGCCCTCGGCGGCGTTCGTGCGGCGCGCGGGCGAGGACGTGCAGACCGGCGACCTCGCGGTGCGCCGCGGCTCGGCGATCGGGTCCGCGCAGGTGGGGCTGCTCGCGGCGGTCGGCAGGGACAAGGTGCTGGTGCACCCGCGGCCGCGGGTCTCGGTGCTGTCGCTGGGCGACGAGCTGGTCGACGTGGACCGCAGCCCGGGGCAGGGGCAGGTCTACGACGTGAACTCCTACGCGCTGGCCGCCGCCGCCCGCGACGCCGGTGCGGAGGTCACCCGGGTGGGCATCGTGAGCACCGAGCCCAAGCGGTTGCGCGAGGTCGTGGAGGGCCGGTTGCTGCTCTCCGAAATCGTGGTGATCTCCGGCGGGGTCGGCGGGGCGCTCGGCGGCGAGGTGCGCTCGGCGCTGGGCGACCTGGGCGAGCTCGACGCGACGCGGGTCGCGATGCAGCCGGGTTCCATGCAGGCCTTCGGTCGGCTCGGGCCGGACGAGGTGCCGACCTTCCTGCTGCCCGGCAACGCGGTGAGCGCGCTGGTGGTCTTCGAGGTGCTCGTGCGGCCGCTGATCCGCTCCGCGCTGGGCCGCGGCAACCCGCACCGCCGGACCGTGACGGCGAACCTGCTCTCGCCGGTGACCTCGACCGCGGGCCGCCGCGGCTTCCTGCGGGGGCAGCTGCTGCGCGACCCGGAGACCGACTCCTACCTGGTCCAGCCGCTGGGGACCTCCGGCTCGCACCTGCTGGCGTCGTTGGCCGAGGCGAACTGCCTGATCCTGGTCGACGAGGACGTCACCGAGGTCGGCACCGGCGAGGACGTCCAGGTCCGGTTCCTGTCCCAGCGGGCGTGACCCGCTCGATGTCCGAGGAGGCCGAGCCGCTCTTCCCGTCCCGCCACCCCGGCTGGCCGGCGCGACCGGGGCCGCTGCTGGTGCCCGCGGGCGCGGTCGAGCTGCGTCCGCCGCGGCTGCGGGACGCCACGGCGTGGAGCGGGCTGCGGTTGCGGGACCGGGTGTACCTGCAGCGCTGGGAGCCGACGACGGTCGGCGACTGGCGGGACCGCAACGCGGTGCTGGCCTGGCCCGCGCAGTGGAGCGCGTTGCGCGGCCTGGCGCGGCGCGGGCAGGCGCTGCCGTTCGCGATCTCGGTGGACGGCCGGTTCGCCGGGCAGCTGACGGTCGGCAACGTGGTGCGCGGCGCGCTGCGCTCGGCGTGGATCGGCTACTGGGTCGCGGAGGACGTGTCCGGGGGCGGGATCGCGACCGCGGCGGTGGCGCTGGCGGTGGACCACTGCTTCGGTCCGGCGGGGCTGCACCGGCTGGAGGCGACGGTCCGGCCGGAGAACTCGCCGAGCGTGCGGGTGCTGGAGAAGGCCGGGTTCCGACGCGAGGGGCTGTTCGAGCGCTACCTCGACGTCGAGGGCGCGTGGCGGGACCACTACGTCTACGGGCTCACCGTCGAGGACCGGCCGGAGGGGGCCGCGGCCGCGCTGGTCCGCAGCGGACGAGCCCGGTACGCCTGACCCGATCGGGAGATCTTCGCCGCACCCAGCGGCCGGGAGCGGTGCTCACCGGGGCCGAGACCTCCGTCACCGCGCCTCGACGCCTCGTCCCTCGTCCGAGTGTATTTCCGCTGTTCCCAGGCGCGTGGAGGCCGACACGCCGGGGCATCGCGTCCCTTCCCTGATGCCGCCCGTGCGTTTTTCTGCCTTCAGGACGAAACGAAATCGGAACGGCGTGGCTCAGAGACAGATGTGACAGAAGTGGCTAGCGTGGCGGTCGCAGCAGTGTGCGGCAGGCAGCCAGGGGGAGGTGGCGAGGCGTGCCCAGTTCTTTGATCTTCGCGGCGCTTGCGGCGGCGTGGTTGGTGGTTCTGGTCCCGATGTTCGCCCGTCGCCGGCAGGAAGTGTCCAAGACGACGGACTCGGCACTGGCGGCGCGCGTGGTTCGCAGGGGAAGCGATCGGTCCGTGACCGGCGGAACGGATAGGGCGCAGGAGGCGTACGGCATGGCCGACACCGACCGGCACGAGGACGACGACCGCGACGAGATCGACGAGTACGACGAGGTCGACGAGCAGGACGAGGACCAGCGGCGCCGCGTGCACAGCGACGACGTCCGCGCCGGACGCCGCTACCGGCCCGGCCGAGGTGGCTACGACCCGGAGGCCGCGGCGCTCGCGGCCCGCACCAAGTACGCCCGCAGGCAACGGATCACGATCGCGATGGTGCTCACCGCGATCGCCACCGCGCTGGTCGCGGCGCTCGCGTGGACCGCAGCCTGGTGGCTGCACGCGGTCGTGGACCTCGCCATCGTCGGCTACCTCACCTACCTGCGCCGCCAGGTCCGCATCGAGCAGGACATCCGGGAGCGCAGGCTCGCGCGGATGTCCGCGCTGCGGGAGGAAGAGGACGAGGACGACGAGCTGGAGTACGGCGAGCCCGCGCTCGACGAGTACGACGAGCGGGACGAGTTCGAGGCACCCCGCGGTCCGGCTCCGCGCAACACCGGAGCGGTCGTCGTGGAGATTGACGACGAGGACCCGATGTTCGACGAGCTCGACGAGCGGACCTGGCAGCCGTACCGCCGTGCGGTGGGCGAATAGGTTCCGCGCCCCCTTCGGGAGGGGGGTGTGCGGAGTGCTGTTGGGGCCCTGCTAAGCTACAACAGCACTCAGGCAAGGGGCTGTAGCGCAGTTGGTAGCGCGTCTCGTTCGCATCGAGAAGGTCAGGGGTTCGATTCCCCTCAGCTCCACGCAATAGGAGGCTCGCGCTCGCGGAGAGCGCGAGCTTTTTGCGTTCCGCGTGTTTATCGCGGGGGCCGCCCCCCCGCGGACCCCCACGGTGCGGTGGTCGCTTTTCGTTGGTTCCTGACGTTGTGGAGCGTTCCTGGTCTGCTCACTGACCAGCGGTTTTGTGTTCGAGTAAGCTCCCGCAACCTCCACGGAAGAGCCCGGTCGACGCATTCGCGTCTTCCGGGCTTTTTTCGTTCGTACGGGGGCCGAGTCCCCGTAGGCCCCCACGGTGCGGTGGTGGGATGGGGCGGTTCGCCGCGGTGGGGCGAGTTCCCCCGCCTGCTCACATTGACGGAGTCCGGTCGACGCCGGTGCGTCTTCCAGGCTCCTTTTTCGGGCGGGGACGGGCTCCGCAGGTCTCGCGGGTGGGTTCGCCGTCCGCTCGGCCTCCGGGCGGAGTCCGGGGACGTTGTTGCGTCTTCGGCATTCTTCTCGTTCGCCGGGCGGTGATCGTCGTCCACTTCGGATGGACGGTCAGGCCGGGCCGCGAGCGGAGTTCGCGAGTTCGTCGGCCGCGCGGTCGACCTCGGCGAGCGTGGTCCCGCGGCCCACTGACAGGCGCAGGGCGCCCAGGGCGAGGTCCGCGTCCAGCCCGGTCGCGAGCAGCGCGGCCGACGGCGTGCGGGTGCCCGCGTGGCAAGCGCTGCCCGTGGCGGCCGCGACACCCGGCGCACCGGCGAGCACCTCCGCGCCGACCCGGCCCGGGACGACGACCAGCAGCGTGTTCGGCAACGCCTCCTCGGCAGGGCTGATCCGGAGCAACCCGGGCAGTCGCGCGGCGAGCCGGTCCCACAACCGCTCTCGCAGCCGGGTCTGCCGCACCCGTTCCGCGTCCAGCAGCGTTCCGGCGAGTTCGGCGGCGGAGCCCAGCGCGACGATCCCCGGCACGTTCTCGGTGCCCGGCCGGATCCCGCCTTCCTGCCCGGCGCCCAGCAGCACCGGGGCGATCGAGGTGCCGCGGCGCAGGTAGAGCGCGCCGACGCCCTTCGGGGCGCAGAACTTGTGCCCGGCGACGCTGAGCAGGTCCACGCCGAGCTCGTCGACGGACACCGGGATCTTGCCGACGGCTTGGGCCGCGTCGGCGTGCGCCAGCCCACCTCGGGAGCGGATCTCCTCGGCGAAGCCGCGCACCGGCTGGACGGTGCCGGTCTCGTTGTGCGCCAGGACCAGCGTGCCCAGTCCGACCTCGCCGGGTGGCATCCGGTCCAGCGCGATGCGCGCCTGCGCGTCCACCGGCAGCTGGTCCACCCGCCAGCCGCGGTGGCGGCGCAGGTGGGCCAGCGGTGCGGTCGTGGCCGGGTGCTCGACGGCGGAGGTCACCGCGAGCTCGGTGCGGGCCAGGGCGGCCGCGCCCCGGATCGCGAGGTTGTTCGCCTCGGTGCCGCCGGAGGTGAAGACGATCTCGTCGGGGTGCGCGCCGAGGAGGGCGGCGAGCTGCTCGCGCGCGTGCTCGACGGCCTTGCGCGCCCGCTGGCCCTGCGCGGTCGTGCTGGACGGGTTGCCGAACACCTCGGTGAGGTGCGGCCACATCGCCTCGGCGACCTCGCGCGCGATCGGCGTCGTGGCGTTGTGGTCCAGGTAGATCGCGTCGTCGGTCATCCGCCCTCCCGGTGCTCGCGCCACGATCCTTCGCCGTGGCGCCCAGGTTCGCAGGCCGCGGCTCAGGCGCTCTCGGCAGCCGCGGCGCGCCCGGCCTGCCTGCCGGAGAACAGGCAGCCGCCGAGGAACGTGCCCTCCAGCGCCCGGTAGCCGTGCACGCCACCGCCGCCGAACCCGGAGACCTCGCCCGCCGCGTACAGCCCGGGGACCGGTTCGCCGGAGGTGCCGAGCACGCGGCCGGACAGGTCGGTCTGCAACCCGCCGAGGGTCTTGCGGGTGAGGATGTTCATCCGGATCGCGATCAGCGGTCCCGCCGCCGGGTCGAGGATCTTGTGCAGCGGGGTGGTGCGCACCAGGCTGTCGCCGATGTAGGCCAGGGAGTTCCGGACGCCCATGATCTGCAGGTCCTTGGTGAACGGGTTGTCGACCTGCCCGTCCCGCAGCTCGACCTGCGCGCGCAGCTCGGCCGCGTCGATCAGATCCGCCCCGGCGAGCCGGTTCATGCCGACGACCAGCTCGTCGAGGTCGTCGGCGACGACGAAGTCCTCGCCGTCGTCCAGGAACGCCTTGACCGGCGGCGGGGTGTCGTTGAACAGGCGGCTCGCCAGGTAGGCGGCGAGGTCCTTGCGGGTGAGCTCCGGGTTCTGCTCGGACCCGGACAGCACGAACTCCTTGTCGATGATCCGCTTGTTGAGCACGAACCAGGAGTGGTCGTGCCCGCTGCGCTGGATCAGTTCGAGGGTGCCGAGGGTGTCGTAGCTGGGCACGCCGGGGTTCGGGAAGCGGCGGCCGTTCGCGTCGAACCACAGCGAGGACGGGGCGGCGAGGACGCGGATGCCGTGCCCGGGCCAGATCGGGCTGTGGTTGATCATGCCTTCGGTGTAGTGCCACATCCGGTCGCGGTTGACCAGCCGGGCTCCCGCGGCCTCCGAGATGCCGAGCATCCGGCCGTCCACGTGCGCGGGAACCCCGGTGATCAGGCGTTCGGGCGGGGTGCCGAGCCGGGACGGCCAGTTGGCGCGGATCAGGTCGTGGTTCGCGCCGATGCCGCCGGAGGTGACGATCACGATGGGCGCGCGCAGCTCGAACCTCCCGATCTCGGTGCGGGAGCTGGGCGTGCCGCGCGGGGCGTCGCTGGGTTCGAGCACGCCGCCGCGCACGCCGTCCACGGCGCCACCGGTGGTGCTGAGCTCGTCGACGCGGTGCCGGAACCGGAAGGTGACCTTGCCGTCGGCCGCCGCCTCCCGCACCAGCTTCTCGAACGGTTCCACCACCCCGGGGCCGGTGCCGAGGGTGAGGTGGAACCGCGGCACCGAGTTGCCGGGGCCGTCGGCGAGCTGCCCGCCGCGCTCCGCCCAGCCGACGACCGGTACCCAGGAGACCCCGAGCCCGGACAACCAGGACCGCTTCTCCCCGTTGGCGAACTGCAGGTAGGCCTCGGCCCAGCGCGCCGCCCAGTGGTCCTCGCCCGCCGGGTCGTCGACGCCGCGGTCGAAGCCCGCGGTGGAGAACCAGTCGGCGCGGGCGAGTTCGAGGGAGTCCTTGATGCCCGCCGCCCGCTGCTCGGGGGAGTCGATGAACAGCAGCCCGCCGAGGGACCAGAACGCCTGGCCGCCGAGGCTCGCCTCCGGTTCCTGGTCGACGAGCAGCACGCGGCGCCCGGCGGCGACCAGCTCGGCGGTGGCGACGAGCCCGGCGAGACCCGCTCCGACGACGATGGCGTCCGCGTCGGCGCCGGGTGCCGCGCCCGCGCTGCCGGGGGACGTCGCGATGCCGGCCAGTGCACCGCCCGCGGCCAGCGCGCTCCCCGCGGCCAGGACGTCGCGGCGGGGGATTCCGCGGTCTGCTGACGAACTCATCGGCGAGTCCTCCACATCGAGGTCGGCGAACGGGTGGTGATCTTCTCGAACCGGCCGGGAATTTTGTTACTTTCCAGTAGTCGAGAGCGAACCAGATGCCCGCCCGGCGCCGGTAGAGGTCGCCGTCCAACCCCGGGCGGCCGCGTTGTACCCCGGCACAACGAGCACGACGACGTCTCGAAGGACTCATGGACGAGCGGATGACCGCGATCGCGCTGCGGGTGATGACCGCGCTGGCCGCCGACGAGGAGGTCGTGGCGCGGGTCGCCGCGGCGGCCCGGCGCGGCTCACCGGACGTGGCGCGGCTGCCGGAGGAGGAGAACCGCAGGCACGTCGCGACCGTGCTGGTCGGCGGCACCGCGCACCTGGCGCGGGGCGGGACGCAGGACGCGGCCGGGGTGTCGGTGGCCCGCGCGCTGGGCGCGGACCGCGCGTTGCAGGGGGTGCCGATCGCCTCGCTGCTGCGCGGGGTGTACGCCGGTCGCACCGAGCTGGTCCGGGCCGGTGTGGAGCTGGCGCGCGGGATGGGCGTGGCCGATGCGGTGATCCTGGAGCTGGTGGTGGTCGTCGACCACTACGTCGCCACCGCCGAGCGGGACATCGTCGGTGGTTATCGCGCGGCCGAGCTGGACCTGTCCCGCACGGTGTGGGACCTGCACGCGCGGGTGCTGGGGGCGCTGTTCGCGTCCGGGGACCTGCCGGGGCGTGCGGAGCTGGAGCGCGCCGGGTTGAGCCGGGCGGAGCGCTACCACTGCGTGGTCACCGAGATCACCGATCCGGTGCTGGCCAGGGGCGTGGAGCGCAGCTTGGACGGGGTGTTCGGCCTGGTGGAGGGCCGCCTGGCGGGCCTGGCGCGGCGGTTGTCGCCGCTGCCGGGGGAGGAGGCGCTGTTCGTGTGCTCCCCGGCGCTGCCGCTGGCGGAGGTGGGCCGGGCGTACCCGGCGTGCGTGCGGGCGCTCGGCGTGGCTGCCGCCTCCGGTGATCGGGGCGTGCGGATGGTGGCGGACCTGGCGGTGGAGGCGGCGCTGGCCGCGCAGCCGGAGCTGGCGGCGACCGTGGCCGGGGAGCTGCTGGGCGCGCTCGACCCGGGCAACGCGTTCCACCGGGAGCTGGCGGGGACGGCGCTGTGCTACCTGGACCACGGCAGGCGGGTGCGGGCGGCGGCGGACGCCCTGCACGTTCACGTGAACACGGTGCGCTACCGGTTGGAGCGGTTGGCGGAGCTCACCGGGACCGGGGTGCACGACGCGCCGCGGGCGGACCGGTCGCACGTGGTGGACACCGCGGGCACCTGGTGGGCGTTGCGCACCTGGCTCGGGCGGTGATCAGGCGCGGCGGGCGTCCAGCCGGGCGTAGGCCGCGCGCGAGGTGGTGAGCAGCGCTTCCGTGGGCAGCAGCGCGGGCCGGATCTCGCCCGCCGCCTGCTCGTAGGCCTCGTGCAGCTCGACGAGGGCGCCGCGCAGCGCCGGCGGGTGCACGGGTTCGGCGGTGCTGAGCGCCCGCACCCGCGCCAGCGCGGTGTGCACCCGGGACAGCCAGGCGCGGTTGGGCAGCGACCAGGCGGCGGCGACGGCGACCGCGGCGCCGAGCAGCGTCGTCCAGAACCGGTTCGCGGCCAGCGCGCCCGGGTCGGCGGGGGTGCCGAGCGCGCTGACCAGCAGCGCGACCGGGGTCGCGAACAGCAGCCCGAGGCCGTAGTTGATCGTCACCGTCATCTCGGCGCCCCACTGCAGCAGCACGAGCACGACCAGCAGCACCCACAGCGTCGGCTGCGCGCCGAGCACCGCGGCGCCGACGAGCACGCCGAACACGGTGCCGGTGACGCGTTGCAGCATCCGCGGGACGGAGGTGGCGGTGCTGGTGGCCTGCAGCACCGACACCGCGGACACCGCCGCCCAGTAGGCGTGCCCGAAGCCGAGCAGGTCGGCGATCGTCCCGGCGAGCAGCGCGGCGGTGAACACGCGGAGGCCGTGCGGCAGCAGCCAGGACCCGCCGCGGCGGGGCCGGAGGGCGGCGCGCAGCACGTCGCGGATGACCGGCCAGCGGGAGGCGGGCGGCGGGGCGAGCACACCGCCGCCCGCCGGGTGCAGTTCGGGCAGCGGTTCGCCCGCCGCCGCGGCGACCGCGGCGGCCCGCAGCTCGGCGGGGGTGATCTCGGGCGCGCCGGGGGTCAGCAGCAGTTCGCAGGCGTGCACCGCGCGTACCAGGTCGCGGTGTTCGGCGGTGTCCCGGTGCCGCTCGCCGACGAGCGCGAGGCCGTTCCACGCGGCGTCGACGGCCACCGCGGCCTGGTGCCGCGCGGTCAGGTCGGTGCGCGCGGCGAGCGCGGTGGCGGTGGCGTTCAGCGCGGTGGCGGCGGCCCGGCGCTGCGGGGTGAGGCCGATGACGGCGGCGCCCGCGACGTTCACCGTCCAGGCGAACGCGGCGCACAGCGCGGCGACGGCGAGGTGCGGGCCGAGGTCGGCGGTCGTCAGCGGCAGGTGCGCGCACGCCCCGGCGGCGAATGCGAAGATCAATCCGCCGGGCGGCCCGACCTTGACGGCCGCGCAGATCACGGTGGCCGCGGCTCCGACGAACGCGGTGGCCGCCAGCGCCACCACCTCGTGCGCCGGGGTACCACCCGCGTACACCGCGATCAGCTCGCCGACGGCGACGGCGAGCACCATGCCCACCGCCACCGCACCGAGCGTCCTGGCGTGCCGGTAGTAGGGCTCGGCGCGGCCGTAGACGCTGCTCAGCGCCCCGAACACGGCGGCGGGCAGCAGGTCGAGGCGGTCGGTGAGCAGCAGCAGGACCAGCGGGACGGCCATCGCCAGCAGCGTGCGGGCGGCGGGCCAGAGGAACGGACCGTGCAGCCGGAACCGGTACGCGTCGGGCAGGTTGCGGGTGAGCACGGTTCCGGGCATAACACCAGTGTAGGAAAAGTAGTTTACTAGTGAAACGATGGCGCGATGAAGCGGACACCGGATCTCATCGACGCGGCCCGGTCGCAGTGGGCCGACCTGCACCCGGACGTCGACACCACCAGCATCGACGTGATCGGCCGGGTGCTGCGCGCGGCGGCGGTGCTGCGCAGGCGGCTGGACGTGACGATCGCCGAGGCGGGGCTCAACCGGGCCGAGTTCGACCTGCTGTGCGCGCTGCGCCGCGGCGGGGTGGCGGTGACGCCGGGGCGGCTCAACGAGATCACCGTCGCCTCCGGTGCGGCCACCACCAAGCGGCTCCGCGAGCTCACCGAGCGCGGCCTGCTGGAGCGCACCACCGACCAGCGGGACCGGCGCAGCGCCCGGGTGCGGATCACCGCCGCGGGCGAGGAGCTGATCGACGAGGTGTTCCCGCAGGTCATGGCCGCCGAACAGGCGCTGCTGTCCGGGTTGACCGCGCGGCAGCGGGAATCGCTGGCCGGCGGGCTCGCGGACCTGCTGCACGCGGTCGAGGGGTGAACACCGCCGCGAGCGAAAGAAAATCTTTCGTCAAGAGGTTGGATATCAAAATATTATTGTGATCTGGCCGGGGCCATGGTCATAATTTTCGTGACTAGTGACGGGCGCTACAGCGACCGCACGACGCACGAGGAGGCTGACATGACCGCACAGCAGGAAGCCGTTCTCGACCAGCCCACCACGACGACCGACGCCGACCAGGTGGTTCCGGCGCTGCGCGAGCAGGTCACCGGGGACCTGCTCGACATCGTGGTCGACCTCGACTCCGGGCACGGCTGCCGCCTGCGCGACCTGCGCGACGGCACCGAATACCTCGACATGACCATGTTCTTCAGCTCCGCGCCGCTCGGCCACGGGCACCCCGACCTGCGGGACCCGGAGTTCGAGGCGGCATTGCTGCGGACCGCGCGGGTCAAGCCCGCCAACCCCGACTTCGCCACCGTCGAGCAGGCCCGCTTCGCCGCGACGTTCCGCCGCGTCGCCGGCGTGCCGGAACTGCCGCTGCTGTTCCTCATCGACGGCGGCACGCTCGCCGTCGAGAACGCGCTCAAGGTCGCCTTCGACTGGAAGACCAAGCACAACGCGAGCCGCGGCATCGCCGTCCGCGGCAGCCGCGTGCTGCACCTGGAACGGGCGTTCCACGGCCGCAGCGGGTACACCCTGTCGCTCACCAACACCGACCCGGTGAAGATCCGCGACTACCCGATGTTCGACTGGCCGCGCATCCCCAGCCCCGCCGTCGAGCCCGGGCCGCGCTGGGACGAGCCGGAACTGCTGCCGGAGGAGCGGACCGCGCTGGAGGCCGCCGAGGCCGCGCTGCGCCGGCACGGCCACGAGGTCGCCTGCTTCGTCTACGAGCCGATCCAGGGCGAAGGCGGCGACCGGCACCTGCGGCCCCGCTTCCTCACCGCGGTGCAGGAGCTGTGCCGCGCGCACGACGTGCTCACCGTCGCCGACGAGGTGCAGACCGGCGGGCTGACCGGCTCGGTCTGGGCGCACCAGGAGCTCGGCCTGGAACCGGACCTGGTGGCGTTCGGCAAGCGGATGCAGGTGTGCGGCGTGCTGGGCGGGCGCCGGGTGCTCGACATCGCCGACAACGCCTTCCGCGAGCCCAGCCGGATCAGCTCCACCTGGGGCGGATCGCTGGTGGACATGGTCCGGGCCACCAAGATCCTGGAGGTCGCCGAGCGGGACGGGCTGTTCGAGAACGCCCGCCGGATGGGCGAGCTGCTGCTGGGCGAGCTGGGCGCGCTCGCCGCCGAGTTCCCGCAGCTGATCGGCTCCGCGCGCGGGCGCGGCCTGATGTGCGCGGTGAGCTTCCGCGACCCGGCGCTGCGGGACGCGGCGATCGCGGCGGCCCGCGACCGGCACCGCACGCTGTTCCTGCCGTCCGGCCCGGACGCGCTGCGGTTCCGCCCGGCGCTGTCGGTCACCCCGGAGGAGATCAGCGAGGCCGTGGCCGCCCTGCGCAGCACCCTCGCCGAACTCGGCTGACCGGCCGGGCGGGACGCCCGCCGCGGCGCGGTCAGCGCCAGGACGGCAGCCACAGCTCGGCCTGCCAGTGCTCCTGCGTGATCGGCTCCCCGTTCAGGATCGGCCACAACCAGGCGAAGTTCGCCACCACCAGGCCGACGTACAGCGCCACCAGCAGCAGCCCCGTCTTCCGCCGCTCGGTGTGCTCCCGCGCCGCGCCGAGCACCTCGCCCAGCACCAGCACGATCCCCAGCACCAGGAACGGCGCCATCGGCGTCGCGTAGAAGTAGTACATCTGCCGGTCCAGGTTGATGAACCACGGCAGGTACCCGGCGGCGTAGCCCACCAGCACCGCGGTGTAGCGCCAGTCCAGCCGGCTCGCCGCCCGCCACACCGCCCAGGCCGCCACCGGCAGCGAGAGCCACCACATCGCGGGCGTGCCCAGCAGCATCGTCGCCTGCACGCAGTTCGACCCGCCGCAGCCGGGCAGCCCCGACTCGTAGTAGTAGAGCATCGGTCGCATGCCCATCGGCCACGCCCACGGCTTCGACTCCCACGGGTGCGGGTGGTTCCCGGTGGTCAGGTGGGTGTGGAAGTCCAGCACGTTGAGCTGGTAGTACAGCAGCGAGCGCAGCGGGTCCGGCAGGAAGCCCATCCCCACGTCGGAGGCGGTGATCGCCGCGTTCCGGTCGGTGGCGGTCTCGCTGGCGAACCAGTTCGCCCAGGTCGCGAAGTACACCGCCAGCGGCAGCACCAGCAGCGAGCCCAGCGCGGGCACCGTGTCCCGCACCAGCGCGCCCACCCACGGCCGCTCCACCCCCGCGGTCCGCCGCGCCCACGCGTCCCACAGCACGCTGAGCAGGCCGAACGCCATGATGTAGTAGATGCCGTTCCACTTCACCCCGCAGGTCAGCCCCAGCGAGACGCCCGCGGCGAACCGCCACCACCGGAAGCCCAGCCGCGGTCCCCACCGGCTGTCGCCGATGCGCCCTTCGGCGACGACCAGCGACAGCCGCTCCCGCATCCGGTCGCGGTCCACCAGCAGCAGCGCGAACGCGGCGAGCACGAACAGCGCCTGGAAGATGTCGAGCATCCCGACCCGCGACTGCACGTGGCTGACCCCGTCGCAGATCAGCAGGATCCCGGCGAGCGCGCCCAGCAGCGTGGAACGGGTGAGCCTGCGGGCGATGCGCACCAGCAGCACCACCATGATCGTGCCCGCCAGCGCCGCCGAGATGCGCCAGCTCCATGGGCCGTACCCGAACACCCACTCGCCGATCGCGATGAGCTGCTTGCCGACCGGCGGGTGCGCGACGACCTCGTAGCCGGGGTTGTCCTCGTAACCGCCGTTGCGCAGCATCTGCCACGCCTGGATCGCGTAGTACTTCTCGTCGAAGACCGGCGTCCCGTCGTCGGTGGCCCGGCCCAGGTCCCAGATCCGCACGATCCCGGCGATCAACCCGATCACCAGCGTCACGATCCAGCCGCGCAGCCGGTCGGACGGCATCCTCGGTGCGAGCAGCGCCCGGGCGTCCCGAGAACCGGGTTCGGCCGCGGGCGGGGTCTGACCGGGTTCGACCATGTTCTCGGCCTGGCCGCCGGTGGAGTTCGGCACGAGCACGCTCACACGTGAATCGTAGGGTTGGGCTCATGGACCTCGAATCCGGATCGGGCACGTTGGTGCTCGCCGCGACCCCGCTCGGTGATGCCCGCGACGCGTCCGCCCGGTTGGTCGATGCGCTCGGCTCGGCGACGATCATCGCCGCGGAGGACACCCGCCGGGTGCGCACGCTGGCGACGTCGCTGGGGGTGAACCCGGCCGGGAAGATCGTCAGCTACTACGAGGACGTGGAGGCGGCGCGCACCCCGCGGCTGCTGGAATCGCTGCGGGACGGCCAGGACGTGCTGCTGGTGACCGACGCCGGGATGCCGAGCGTGTCCGACCCCGGGTACCGGTTGGTGTCGGCGTGCGCGGCCGAGGGACTGCCGGTGACCTGCCTGCCGGGGCCGTCGGCGGTGACGACGGCGCTGGCCGTGTCCGGGCTGCCGTCGGACCGGTTCTGCTTCGAGGGCTTCCCGCCGCGCAAGCCGGGGGAGCGGCGCCGCTGGTTCGGGCGGCTGCTCGCCGAGCAGCGGACCTGCGTGTTCTTCGAGTCGCCGCGGCGGCTCGCGGACACCTTGGCGGACGCGGTCGCGGTGCTCGGCCCGGACCGGGCGGCGGTGGTGTGCCGCGAGCTGACCAAGACCTACGAGGAGGTGCGCCGCGGCGACCTGGGTTCGCTCGCCGAATGGGCGGGCGCCGAGGTGCGCGGCGAGATCACCGTGGTGATCGGCGGCGCGGCCCCGGTCTCGCAGGACCCGGCCGACCTGGTGCCGCAGGTCGAGGAGCGGGCCGCCGAGGGCATGCGGCTCAAGGACGCCGTCGCCGAGGTCGCCGAGCTCAGCGGCGCCCGCAAGAACGAGCTGTACACCGCGGTGCTCGCCGCCCGGCAGTGAGCTGAGCGAGCCCGCCCCTCCGCCGCGGGCCGGGTGGCGTCGGCGGGATCCCCGCTGCGGGACCGTGGTCACCGGTAGCTCCGCGCGGGGGAACGTCGATGCCGCGGCGGTGGCCGTCGCCCGGGTGGTCGCTGCTCAGCGGTCCGGGCCTGCTGGGCGAGGTCGAAGCCGGGCGGTGCGGTGGGGTGCGGGGCTACCGTGCGCGCATGGTGCGGGTGACCGGGACTACCAGGCTGGCGGCGATCACCGGTGCGGAGTCGCGCAACGCCGGATCGGGCGTGGTCGCGACCGACCTCGGGATCTTGTGGGACGACGGGCGCGGCGGGGTGCTGGCCGCGTTCGGCGACACCTACGGCGAGCGCTGGGGCGGTAGCGGTGCCGGCCCGAAGCACGCGGACTGGCGGTGCAACGTGCTCGCCCGCAGCACCGGGACCGACCTCGACTCGGGGCTCGACCTGGACTGGGTGGTGCGCCGGGAGGACGGTGGCGCGGCCCAGTTCCTGCCCGGCGACCGCACCGGCGTCCGCGAGCACACCGTGATCCCCACTGCGGGCATCGCCGTCGGCGGGCGGAACCACCTGCACTACATGTCGGTGCGGCGCTGGGGAGTTCCTGGTTCGTGGCACACGAACTACGGGGCGCTGGCGTACTCCGACGACGGCGGCCGCAGCTGGACGAAGTCGGAGTCGGCGGTGTGGCGCAACGACCGGCAGCCGTTCCTGCGCCGGTTCCGCCGCCGCGACCAGGGCGGCCACCCGTTCCAGCAGCTCGCGTTCGCGGGCGTCGTGGACGGGCGGGTGCACCTGCTGGGCACGCCGAGCGGCCGGTTCGGCGCCGGGCACCTCGCCCGGGTCGGCCCGGAAGACCTGCTGGACCCGGCGGCCTACGAGTACTGGACGGCGCGCGGCTGGACCGCGGACGAGCGGGAGGCGCTGCCGGTGCTCGCCGCCCCGGTCGCGGAGCTGTCCGTGCAGTTCAACACCCACTTCGGCCAGTGGTTCGCGGTGCACCTGGACGAGCGGCGGGCCGCGATCGTGCTGCGCACCGCCGACCGGCTCACCGGACCGTGGTCGGCGGGACGGGTGCTGGCCGCCGGATCCCGGTTCCCCGCGCTCTACGGCGGCTTCCAGCACCCGTGGGCGGCGGACCGGCCCGCGGTGTACTTCACGACGACGCAGTGGCGGCCGTACAACGTGTCCTTCCTGCGCGCCGACCTGGAATGACCCCGTCCGGTCGGGCTCCGCGCGGACCGTAGGCTCGCCGGTGGCACGACCGACCGAGGGGTTTGACGGTGAGCAAGAAGGACAAGAAGGAACGGCCGCCGGTGCCGGAGGCGCTGCCCGCGCCCGCGGTGGACGCGCACACCCACCTCGACGCGTGCGGCGCGAAGACCGCCGAGGACGTGCGCACCCTGGTCGACCGCGCCGAAGCCGCCGGGATCACCCGGGTGATCACCGTCGCCGACGACCTCGAGGCCGCGCGCTGGGCCGCCGAGGCCGCCACCTGGGACGACCGCGTGTTCGCCGCGGTGGCGCTGCACCCGACCAGGGCCGAGGACCTCACCGACGCCGCCCGGGAGGTGCTGGCGGAGCTGGCCGAGCGGCCGCGGGTCGTGGCGATCGGCGAGACCGGGCTGGACTACTACTGGGACTTCTCCTCGCCGGCATCGCAGCACGAGGCGTTCCGCTGGCACATCGACCTGGCCAAGCGCACCGGCAAGCCGTTGATGATCCACGACCGGGAGGCGCACGAGGACATCCTGCGCATCCTGACCGAGGAGGGGTCGCCGGAGGCGGTGGTCTTCCACTGCTTCTCCGGGGACGCGGAGTTCGCCCGCGCCTGCGTGGACCGCGGCTACGTGCTCTCGTTCGCGGGCACCGCGACCTTCCGCAACGCCAACGCGGCCGGCCTGCGCGAGGCGGCCCGGCTGGTGCCGGTGGAGCAGATGCTGGTGGAGACCGACGCGCCGTTCCTCACCCCGCACCCGTTCCGCGGGCGCCCCAACGAGCCCTACTGCGTCAATTACACCCTTCGAGAGCTCGCGGAACTGCGCGGAGCCGATCTCGCGGAACTCGCCGTGGCCACCACCGCCACGGCAGAGCGGATCTTCCGCCTCGATCAGGTAGGAACCGGCTGACCTGCGCTGACTGAGCGTGCCCTGCCGTCGTGCCGGGCGCGCGCACTGACTTGCGACCGCGACCCGGCGACCTAGCGTCCCCTGCGGAAGCCGGGGGCGGCCCCGCTCGGCGATCGGCCACAGTGGACCCGACAGGTCCGCGGCAGGCGCCGGGACCGCTGCCCGGAGGCACGGCAGTCAGGACCTGTATGCGCATCCGTGGCATCACCAGGATCGGAATCGCCGCCGCGATCACGCTGTGCGGCGCGCCGCTCGCGACCGCGGCACCCGCCCCCGAGCGCAGCGGTGACGCCGGAGAACCCCGCACCGCGCAGGTGTGGGACCGGCTGGCGCAGTGCGAATCCGGCGGGAACTGGGCCACCAACAGCGGGAACGGCTACTACGGCGGGCTCCAGTTCGACCGCAGCACGTGGGCGGCCTACGGTGGCGAGGGCTTCGCCCGCTACCCGCACCGCGCCTCGCGCGAGCAGCAGATCTCGGTGGCGAGCGCGCTGCGCGACGACCGCGGCGGCTACGGGGCCTGGCCGGCGTGCGCCCGGAAGCTCGGGCTCCCGCGTTGAGCGCTCCTGCTCCGAACGGCGTCCCGAAGCGCCGCTGAACGGCTCGACCGCCGGAGATCGCCCGGGAGTGTGAGGAAGTGAGGTTCCTCATCACCCACCGCGTCCGGACGGTCGTTGCCGCCGCCGGCGCGGGCGGCGGGAGATGACCGCTCTCTCCCGTCGCCCGCCCCCCACCCGCCGTCCCGGCGCCCGAGCCGGATCCGCTGATCGGGGCGACTGGTGATCCGCTCACCAGGGACGATCAAACCGTCCACTGGGGACGAAGCGGTCGATCTCGGCACGGAGCGGCGAAACCGCGGCGGTGGTGGGAAAACTGGCAGCGGTTCGCGGTCGATCACTCGACCCGATCACCGACGGTGCACGGTTGCGCGGCAAATCGGCGTAACCCAGGTCACACCGCCGGGGGGCCCCTTGGCGGGCCCGCGGGATCACGCTAGAGTCTCGGCCTCGTAACCGATGACAACGAAGTCACGGGAACGCCCGCTAGTCGCCGCCGGGTACGTCGGGGAAGTCGGTGCCACCGATCGAGCTGGGAACGAGACCGGTTCGCATCAGGTATCGGCTGAAGACGGCGCTTGGCTACGGGAGTCGGATACGGAAACGAAGCACGAAGTCGCGCAGCGGCAGGTGAAGGAGTTCGAACCGGACATGCTCGGCGAACTCCCCTCGGTCACCCGCGCGCGGACGGCTTCTCGCTTTCGAGAGGTAGCGACCCTGTGAACGGACGCGGCATCCCCGGTGCCCACGCCAGCTCCACCAGCAGCGATGAACAGCTGGGTGGTGCAGGCCGAGACCACGGCTACTGGGCCGATTCATTCGAGCCCTCGACGGACTGGTTCAGCCCCGTGAGCCCGCAGCAGCAGACCGCGGTCGGCCTGCTCGATCGCGAGAGCGATGCGGAGATCACCGCCGAGCAGCCCTTCGCCCCCATCAGCGACCGGTACCCGGCGCAGGACCACCCGAGCTTCCCGCCCGGCGCGCTGGAGATCACGCCGGACGACGTGCTCGAAGCGCTCGGACCGCAGGCCGACGAGATGCTCGCGACTGCCGACATCGACGTCGACGAGCTCATCCGGCTCATCAACGCAGAGACCGTGGTCATGCCGCCGCTGGTCCTGCCCGACGAGCTCGGTGAACCGCAGGCGCAGCCCTCCCCGGAGGTCGTCGAAGCGATCACCTCGTGGAAGCAGCGCTTCCTCAAGGGCGCGGTCGCCGCGGTCATCCTCACCCTGACCGGCTCCGGCGGTGCCGCCGCCGCGATGGACAAGTCCGTCACCGTCGAGATCGACGGCAAGGAACGCCAGGTCAACACCTACGAGTCGACCGTCGGCGAAGTCCTCGAGGACGAGGGCATCAGCATCGGCGAGCACGACGCGCTGAGCCCCTCCCCGCAGTCCAAGGTCGGGCACAACGACACGATCACCCTCGACCGCGGCCGCCTGCTGAAGATGACGGTGGACGGCGAGCAGCGCGAGGAGTGGGTCCGGTCGGTGACCGTCGGCCAGGCGCTGCGCCAGCTCGGCGTCGCCGACGACGGCGCCTGGGTCTCCAGCGCGCGCAGCACGGCGGTGCCCGAGCAGGGCATGGACCTGGTGGTCAAGACCGCCAAGGACATCACGATCACCGACGGCGCGGGCGAGCCCCGGCAGCTGACGACCACCGCGGTGACCGTCGACGAGCTGGTGCAGGAGCAGAACCTCCAGCTCGGGCCGGAAGACCACATCACCCCCGGCGGCGACCAGAAGATCACCAGCGGTGCCACGGTGCAGATCGACCGCACCGGCAGCACCGTGATCAACGTGACGGTGCCGATCGAGCCGCCGGTCAAGGAGATCGAAGACGACTCCATGCTCAAGGGCGAGGAGAAGGTCGAGAACCCGGGCACGCCCGGCGAGAAGATCGTCTTCACCCGGGTGAGCACCCGCAACGGCGAGGAGACCGGTCGCGAAGCGGTCGGCGAGAAGATCACCAAGGAGCCGACCGAGAAGGTCGTCCGCGTCGGCACCAAGCAGCCGCCGAACAGCGCCGTCTGGGACAAGCTGGTGCAGTGCGAGGCCGGCGGCAACTGGTCGATCAACAGCGGCAACGGCTACTACGGCGGTCTCCAGTTCGACAAGAGCACCTGGGACGCCTACGGCGGCGACCAGTACGCGGCCTACCCGCACCAGGCCAGCCGGGAACAGCAGATCTCGGTCGCCACGAAGGTGCGCGACGCCCGCGGCGGCAGCTACGGCGCCTGGCCGGGCTGCTCCTCGAAGCTCGGCCTGAGCTGAGCCGCGCCGGGACGGTTCCCGGCTCCCGCGTTCTTCGACCGGTCATCGGCCTCGTGCCGGTGCCCGCTCGTTCGCGTTCCCGGGCCTGCTCGGTGCGGTCCTGATCAGCGCGGGGGAGGGCGGGCGCGGTGCGGGAAGCGGGCGCGGGTAGCTTTGACCTCGTGGAACAGCACGCGAACCAGGCGCGGTTGCTCGGGCCGGCCGATGTTCGCCGGCTGGCGGGGGAACTCGGGATCCGGCCGACGAAACGGCTGGGCCAGAACTTCGTGCACGACTCGAACACGGTGCGCCGCATCGTCGGCGCGGCCGAGCTCACCGCCGAGGACGTGGTGCTGGAGGTCGGGCCCGGGCTGGGCTCGCTGACCTTGGCGTTGCTGCCGGAGGCCGCCGGGGTGGTGGCCGTGGAGATCGATCCGGTGCTCGCCGAGCGGTTGCCGCGCACCGCCGCCGAGTTCGCCCCCGAGCTGTGCGACCGGTTGCGGGTGCTGCCCGCCGACGCGCTGCGGGTGCGGGCCGCCGACTTCGCCGAGCCGCGGCCGACCGCGCTGGTGGCGAACCTGCCGTACAACGTGGCGGTGCCGGTGGTGCTGCACCTGCTGGCGGAGCTGCCGTCGCTGCGCACCGGGCTGGTGATGGTGCAGTCCGAGGTCGCCGACCGGCTGGCCGCGAAACCGGGTGGTCGCACCTACGGGGTGCCGAGCGTGAAGGCCGCGTGGTACGCCGACGTCCGGCGCGCCGGGCCGGTGCCGCGCAACGTGTTCTGGCCGGTGCCGAACGTCGATTCCGGGCTGGTGGCGTTCTCCCGGGTCGATCCGCGGTCGGCGGCGCCGCGGGCGCAGGTGTTCGCGGCGGTGGACGCGGCGTTCGCGCAGCGGCGCAAGACGCTGCGGGCGGCGCTGTCGGGCTGGGCCGGGTCGGCGGCGCGCGCCGAAGAGGTGCTGCGGGCGGCGGGGGTGGATCCGGCGGCGCGGGGCGAGCAGCTCACCGTGGCCGATTTCGCCCGGGTGGCCGAGGCCGCCGGAGAACCGGCGCGCTGACGTTCCGCTGCGTCGCCTCCCTTCGGGACTTCGTTGGTCCGTCCGGAGGGAAAACCGTAGTGTTGATCACATAAGGTCACCGGAATATTCACGGCGGGCCATGCCCCCCTGCTCAACAGGGGGATGTGATTTGTCAAACGATTCCACATAGTGACGGCTTTTGGCTTGCGCCCGTCGACACCGCTGCGTTCTACTATGCGGGAAATCCATCCCGAGCGGCTGAGAGACCTGGCTCCACGACGCCGCAGCAACCACTCCACCGGAGCAGGTGCTAACGCCAGGGTCGATGGAGTTGTGGTGTCTGAAACTCTGCTCGCAGGTGAACGTGCGCCCCGGACCAGCCGCCGGCAGGCCCGCGGCGGTCGCGCTCGCGTCGGATCCGGTCCGCACGGCCTCGCCTTGACCCAGCGCCGGGTCATCGATCACGGACGCCGCACCACGACGGCCTGTCGCCTCGCCGGCTGACGACCCCAGTCGTCACCGCCCCACCAGGCCCTTCTGTTCCTCCCCGCCCGGCCGCGGCATGCCCGCAGGCCGGCGTGAGCTGATGCGGAGCGATCGTGATCACAGTCGAGAACCTCACCAAGTCCTTCCGGCACGACCAGTCGAGCCGGTCCGACGTCGTCGCCCTCGACGACGTGTCCCTGGAGGTCCCCGCGGGCGCCGTGCTCGGCGTCGTCGGCCCCAGCGGCGCGGGCAAGTCCACCCTCGCCCGGTGCATCGCCCTGCTGGAGAAGCCGGACCGCGGTGCCATCCGGGTCGACGGCACCGACCTCGTGGCCCTCGAAGGCGCCGCGCTGCGCGCCGCCCGCCGCCACATCGGCGTCGTGCCGCAGGGCGACTCGCTGCTGCGGCAGCGGACCGCCGCGGGCAACGTGGCGCTCCCGCTCGAAGCCGCCGGGATGCCCGCACCGCAGCGCCGCAGCCGCGTCGCCGAACTGCTCGACCTGGTGGGGCTCACCGACAAGGCGCCGACCTACCCGGACCGGCTCTCCGGCGGGCAGCGGCAGCGCATCGCGGTCGCCCGCGCGCTGGCCGCCAAGCCCTCGGTGCTGCTGGCCGACGAACCGACCTCGGCGCTGGACCCGGGCACGACCGACTCGGTGCTGACCGTGCTGGACCGGGCGCGTTCTGAACTGGGCGTCACCGTCCTGGTGGTCACCCACGACATGGCCGTGGTGCGGCGCATCGCCGACGACGTGGCCGTGCTCGAAGGCGGGCGCGTCGTGGAGCACGGCAAGGTGCTCGACCTCGTCGCCGAACCCGGCAGCCGGGTCAGCACCAGCCTGCTGCCCGAGACCGACCAGGCGCCCGCCGTGCCCGGAGTGCGGCACGACGTGGTCGCCGAAGTGGTCCTCGTCGGCTTCGCCGCCGTCGGGGCGCTGCTGCCGGAGGCGGCCGCCCGCTTCGGGGTGGAGCTGTCCATCCTCGGCGGCGGGCTCACCCGGCTCGGGGACACCCCGGTGGCGAAGTTCCGCATCGGACTCACCGGCGAGCGGTCCGAGTCGGCCCTGAAGTGGATGGTCGACCGGGACGCGCACGTGCGGCGCACCCCGGTCAGTGTTGATGGAGTCGCGGCGTGAGTGATCCGACCCCCTGGGCGGAAGTAGCGGAGCTGCTCGGCGGTGCCACCGTCGAAACGCTCTACATGGTGCTGGTGGCGACCGTGCTGGCGGTCCTCGGTGGACTGCCGCTCGGCGTGTTCCTGCACCTGAGTTCTCCGGTCGGGCTCAACCCGCGTCCGACGCTGCACCGGATCCTCGGTGTGGTCGTCGACGTGGTGCGGTCCGTGCCGTTCGTGGTGCTGCTGGTGGTGCTGGCCTCCTTCACCAGGTTGTTGGTGGGCACGTCCATCGGCAGCACCGCGGTGATCGTCCCGCTGGTCGTCGGCGCGGTGCCGTTCTTCGCGCGGCTGACGCAGAACGCGTTGCGGGAGGTGAGCTTCACCGTCGTCGAAGCCGCGATCACCACCGGGTCGAGCCGGTGGCGGATCGTGTGGACCGTGCTGCTCGGCGAGGCCCGCGCCGCGCTGGTCGGGGCCGTCGGCGTCACCGCCGTCGCGCTCATCGGCTACGCGGCGATGGCCGGCGCCATCGGCGGCGGAGGTCTCGGGACCACCGCCATCCAGGACGGCTACCAGGCGTACGACGAGCGCGTGCTGTACGGATCGGTGGCGGTGCTGGCCGTGCTGGCCTTCGCCATGCAGCTGCTCACCGACATCACCGCCAAAGCAGTGGACCGCCGCCGCAGCGCGACCGGCTAGGCCCGCAGCTCACCAGGAACACTCCGACGACGGGGACGTGCGATCCCCGCCGGCCGCCGGTGCGCGTCACCGGCCGGCCCTCCAGAAAGGACGCGATCGATGCGTTTTCGCTCCCTGGCCGTGGTGCTCACCGCCGCGACGCTGGCGCTCGCAGGTTGCGGCGGCTCCGGCACGCCCGCCGCGCAGGACCCCGAGGCCCCGCTGACCATCGGCGTCAGCCCGCAGCCGCACGGCGAGATCCTGCAGTTCGTCAAGGACGACCTGGCCGAGAAGGCAGGCATCGAGATCGAGATCGAGAAGTTCGACGACTACAACCGGCCCAACGAGGCCGTCGCCAACGGCGAGCTGGACGCGAACTACTACCAGCACAAGCCGTACCTGGCGGAGTACCAGGCGCAGCGCGGCGGCGAGTTCGAATGGGTGCAGACGGTGCACCTCGAACCGCTGTCGGTCTACTCCAAGAAGGTCCGCTCCCTCCAGGAGCTGCCGAACGGCGCGCGGATCGCGCTGCCCAACGACCCGTCGAACCAGACCCGCAGCCTGGAACTGCTGCAGGCCAACGGTGTCCTCAAGCTGAAGCCGGGCGCCGAGCAGGGCGCCGGGGTGCGCGACGTGGCGGAGAACCCGAAGAACATCCAGTTCCAGGAGCTCTCCAGCGACCAGCTGCCCCGCTCGGTCGATGACGCCGACGCGGCCATCGTGAACGGCAACTACGCGCTCAAAGCCGGGCTGAAGGATCCGATCGCGGTGGAGAGCGCGGAGAACAACCCGTACGCCAACGGTCTCGTCGCCTCGCCCGAGATGGCGAAGGACCCGCGGGTGCAGAAGCTGGCCGAGCTGCTGCGCTCGCCGGAGGTCGAGGACTTCATCAACAAGACCTACGGCGGCATCTCGGTGATCCCCGCTTCCTGATCGATCCCGGACCGGGGGGCCCCCCCGGGGGGCGCCGGGGGGGGCGGGGGGGGCCGCCGCGGGGGGCGGAAAAAAACCGCGGGGCGGGGGGCGCCCCCCCCCCCCCACTTAAGGCCGGGTGGGGGGGG
>NZ_JAIUKC010000111.1:0-5832 GCF_020177435.1 Saccharopolyspora sp. 7B
TTGCCCACGCGGCCCGCGCGGCGGCGCCCGCCGGCGGCCGCGCACACCACCACCACCCCCCCCCCCGCCCGCGCGCGCCCCCCCCCCCCCCCCCCCCCCCCCCCCCGGCCCCCCCCGGGGGCCCGGGGGGGGGCCGCGGTGCGTCCGGGCCGGGCTGGACGAAGATCCACCTGGTGGCGGTGCCATCGCCCGACCGGGAATTCCGGCCGGGTGCGCGGAGGTTCCGCTGTGAAGTCGGGTGCTGGGGCGGCACGCGAGTCGCGCGGACACGTACGCTCTAGGGGTGCTCTCCGTGGTACCCACCCCCATCACCGTGCGTGTCCCGGCCAAGGTGAACCTGCACCTGTCGGTCGGCGATACCCGCCCGGACGGCTACCACGAGCTGGTCACCGTCTTCCAAGCGCTCTCGCTCACCGACGAGGTGACGGTGCGCACCGCCGACGAGCCCGGCATCGAGGTGCACGGCGAAGGCGCCGACTCGGTCCCGACCGGGCCGAGCAACCTGGCGTGGCGGGCGGTGCAGCTGCTCGCCGAGCACTCCGGCCGCGACCCGGAGGAACCGGGCGTGCAGCTCACGATCCGCAAGGGCATCCCCGTCGCGGGCGGCATGGCGGGCGGCAGCGCCGACGCGGCCGCCGCGCTGCTGGCCGTGAACGCGCTGTGGCGGCTGGAGATCGGCCGGGACGACCTCGCCGACCTCGCCGCGAAGATCGGCAGCGACGTGCCGTTCTCGCTGCTGGGCGGGACCGCGCTCGGCACCGGTCGCGGCGAGCGGCTGGTCCCGGTGCTGGCCCGGCACACCTTCCACTGGGTGATCGCGCTGGACCGGCGCGGCCTGGAGACCCCCGGCGTGTACGCAGAGCTGGACCGGCTGCGCGGCGACACCGGCCCGCACCGCGTCGGCGAGGTGGAACCGCTGCTGGAGGCGCTGGCCTCCGGCGACCCGCGGCAGCTGGCGCTGCTGCTGGGCAACGACCTGCAGTCCGCGGCGGTGTCGCTGCGGCCGAACCTGCGCCGCACGCTGCGCGCCGGCGTGGAAGCGGGCGCGCTCGCCGGGATCGTGTCCGGCTCCGGCCCGACCTGCGCGTTCCTGTGCACCGACGACGACGCCGCGGTCCGGGTGGCCGCCGAGCTGTCCGGCGCGGGCGTGTGCCGCACCGTGCGGGTCGCGCAGGGACCGGTGCCCGGCGCGCGGATCGTCGGTGACGACCGCGCCGACCGGCCCACCCCGCCGCAGGTCCACGCCTGACCCACCCCCCACGTTCCTCTGGAGATCCACACCCCCGATGGCGAACCTGATCAACCTCGAATCGGTGAGCAAGAGCTACGGAGTGCGACCGCTGCTGGACGGCGTGTCCCTCGGCGTCGACGAAGGCGAACGCATCGGGGTCGTCGGCCTCAACGGCGGCGGCAAGACCACGCTGCTGGAAGTGCTCTCCGGTGCCGAAGAACCCGACTCCGGCCGCGTCAGCCAGTCCCGCGACCTGCGGATGGCCGTCGTCACCCAGCGCACCGAACTCCCGCCCGGGTCGACCGTGCGCAACGCCGTGCTCGACCCGCACGGGTTCACCGCCGAGCACGAGTGGGCCGCCGACGCGCGGGTCCGCTCGGTGCTCACCGGGCTCGGCATGACCCGGCTCGGGCTGGACACGCCCGTCGCCGACTTCTCCGGCGGGGAGCGCCGCCGGGTCGCGCTGGCCGCCGCGCTGGTGCGCGACCTCGACCTGCTGGTGCTGGACGAGCCGACGAACCACCTCGACGTGGAAGGGGTGCGCTGGCTGGCCGATCACCTGCTGGCCCGCCGCTGCGCCCTCGTCATCGTCACGCACGACCGCTGGTTCCTGGACACCGTCTGCAACCGCACCTGGGAGGTCACCCAGGGCAAGGTGGAGCAGTACGAAGGCGGCTACGCCGACTGGATCTACGCCCGCGCCGAGCGCGGCAGGCTCGCCCAGCAGGCCGAGGAGAAGCGGCAGAACCTGGCCCGCAAGGAACTCGCCTGGCTGCAGCGCGGTGCGAAGGCCCGCACCTCCAAGCCGCGCTACCGGGTGGAGGCCGCCGAAGCGCTGATCTCCGACGTCCCGCCGCCGCGGGACACCGTCGAACTGGTCAGCTTCGCGAAGCGGCGGCTCGGCAAGACCGTCGTCGAGCTGGAGGACGTCGACCTGCGGATCGCCGACCGCACCCTGCTGCGGGACGTGACCTGGCGGATCGGCCCCGGCGACCGGATCGGCGTCGTCGGCGTGAACGGCTCCGGCAAGACGACGCTGCTGCGGCTGATCGCGGGCGAACGCGAACCGGACGCGGGCACCCGCAAGGTCGGCGCCACCGTGCGGCTCGCCCACCTCACGCAGGAACTGCACGACCTGCCCGGCGACTGGCGGGTGCTGGAGGCCATCGAGGACGTGGCCGAACGCGTGCAGCTCGGCAAGTACGAGCTCACCGCCTCCCAGCTGGGGGAGCGCTTCGGGTTCGGCAAGGGGCGGCAGTGGACGCCCGTCGGCGACCTCTCCGGCGGGGAGCGCCGCAGGCTCCAGCTCGCGCGGCTGCTGATGGGCGAGCCGAACGTGCTGGTGCTCGACGAACCGACGAACGACCTGGACATCGACACCCTGCAGCAGCTCGAAGACCTCCTCGACGGCTGGCCCGGCACCCTCGTCGTCGTCTCGCACGACCGGTACCTGGTGGAGCGGGTGTGCGACCGGGTCGTCGCCCTGTTCGGCGACGGGAAGCTCAGCGACCTCGTCGGCGGCATTGAAGAGTACCTGCGGCGGCGCAGCTCGCTGCTCGAAGCGGAGGAGTCCGTCGGCAAGCAGGCCGTCGACTCGGCCGAGGCCAAGGAGAACAAGCTCTCCGGGGCGCAGGAGCGGGCCGCGCGCAAGGACCTCGCCAAGCTGGAGCGCCAGCTCGACAAGCTCGGCAAGAAGGAGCAGGACCTGCACGTCAAGCTCGCCGAGGCCGCCACCGAACCCGAGCGGCTGCAGGGGCTCAACGCCGAGCTGCGGGCGCTGTCGCAGGAGAAGGACGAAGTAGAAGCCCGCTGGCTGGAACTGGCCGATCAGCTGGATTGAGGTCGTTGTCCTGCTGCGAGGGGGTGGGGTGGCGGAACCTCAGCGTTTCCCTCGCTGCGGGATCTTTTTCCCGAGTGGCTCTGCCACGAGGGGAAAGCTGTCCTCGCGAGGGAACCGCTGAGAACCCGCGGGTGGTCCTGTTGATCGGGTGGTCGTCAGCTCATCGGCTTCGCCGCTGACATGCAACGGATACGACCTGCCGAGCAGGTTCACGGGCAGGCGGTCCTCGCTGTGGGTCGAGGTGGGCGGGTTCGGTCGGTAGGACCTTTCGCCGGGGTGGATTGGTCGCTGCGACGGTTTCCCGCACCTGGGAACGGTCGTAATGTGCGTCACATGAGCCGGTTCGTGGACGGGATCGTGGCCTCGGCGCTCGACGGCGGGGCGGACGCGCGCGGGCTGGTCACCGGCGAACCCCGCGCACCCCGGCGCCGCACCTGGGCCGAGGTGCACGAGCAGGCCCGGTGCGTTGCCGCCGCGCTCACCGGCACCGTCCGGCCCGGCGCGGCGGTCGCCGTGCTCGCCGCCGACCCCGGCCTGATCGCACCGGCCGTGCAAGGCGGCTGGCTCGCCGGGAACAGCGTGACGATGCTGCACCAGCCGACGCCGCGCACCGACCTGGCGCGCTGGGCGCAGGACGCGGTGCGGGTGCTCGGCGTGATCGACGCCGAGCTGGTGCTGCTCGGGCCGCCGTTCGAGCCGCTCGCCGACCTGCTCGACTCGCACCGCATCCGGTACCGCGACCTCGCGGGCCTCGTCGCGCACCCCGAGCCGCTGGCCGAGCCGGTGCCGGTGGCGGAGGACGCGACCGCGCTGCTGCAGCTGACCAGCGGATCGACCGCGGAGCCGAAGGCGGTGCGGATCACCCACGGCAACCTGGCCGCGAACACCGCCGCGATGGTCGAGGCCGCCCACCTGGACCCGGCGGGGGACGTGGCCGTGTCCTGGCTGCCGCTGTTCCACGACATGGGCCTCGTCGGCACCCTCACCGTGCCGATGGCGATCGGGATGGAGGCGGTGCAGGTGACACCGACCGACTTCCTCGCCGCCCCGCTGCTGTGGCCGAAGCTGATCGGCAAGTACGGCGGCACCGTGACCGCGGCGCCGAACTTCGCCTACGCCATCGCCGCGCGCCGGATGAGCCGCGCCGAGGACGGCGAGTTCGACCTGTCCGGGCTGCGGTTCGCGCTCAACGGCGCCGAACCGATCGACGTGTCGGCGGTCCGCTCGTTCACCGCGGCCGGTGCCCGCTTCGGGCTGGGCGACGCGGCGGTGGTGTGCGCCTACGGGATGGCGGAGGCGACGCTGGCCGTGACGTTCGCCGAGCTCGACCGGCCGACGCGGGTGGACGTGGTCTCCGCCGAAGCGCTGGAGGTGCGCGGCCGCGCCGAACCCGCCACCGGCGGCGGAACGCGATCGTTCGCGCTGCTCGGGCCGCCGCTGCCCGGGATGGAAGTGCAGGTCGTCGACGACGCGGGGAACGAGCTGGGCGAGCGCGCGGTGGGCCGGGTGCGGGTGCGCGGCGCCGCCGTCACGCCCGGCTACCGCACCGCGGACGGGCCGGTGCCCGCGCAGGACGCGGCGGGCTGGCTGGACACCGGGGACGACGGTTACCTCGTCGACGGCCAGGTCGTCATCTGCGGCAGGCGCAAGGACGTGATCATCATGGGCGGGCGGAACGTCTACCCGGTGGACGTGGAGCGCGCCGCGAGCGAGGTCGCCGGGGTGCGCGCGGGGAACGCGGCCGCGGTCCGGCTCGACGCGGGGAGCCGCCGGGAGCGGTTCGCGGTCGTCTGCGAATCGGCGTCCGCGGGCGACGGGGCGGCGGAGAAGGCGCTGCGCAAGGAGATCACCAGCAGCGTGGTGCGGGCCGTCGGCGTCCGCCCGGCCGCAGTCGTGGTGCTGCCGCCCGGATCTCTGCCGAAGACCCCGTCCGGCAAGCTCAAGCGCGCCGCCACCGCGGAACTCGTGCCGCCCGCCGCCGGCTGATCAGTGGAAGCGGTTCTGCGCGGCTTCCAGACCGTCCGCGGCCAGCGCCTCGACGGCGTCGGCGCACAGGTCCACGAAGTAGCCGAGGTCCTTGCGCTCCGCGCCGGAGAAGTCCTTGAGCACGTAGTCCGCCGGGTCCATCCGGCCCGGCGGGCGGTCCACGCCGAACCGCACCCGCAGGTAGTCCTTGGTGCCCAGCGACTTGGTGATGGACCGCAGCCCGTTGTGCCCGTTCTCGCCGCCGCCGCGCTTGAGCCGGACGGTGCCGTACGGCAGGTCCAGCTCGTCGTGCACCACGATCAGCGTCTCGGGGGTGGCCTTGAAGAACTTCGACGTGCCCGCCACGGGGCCGCCGGAGAGGTTCATGAACGACCGGGGCTTCGCCAGCACGACGCGGCGGGCGCCCAACCGGCCTTCGACGACGTCGGCGCCGGACTTGTGCGCCTTGAACCCACCGCCGACGCGGGCGGCGAGCTCGTCGGCGACGAGGAAACCGACGTTGTGCCGGTTGCCCGCGTAGCGCGGTCCCGGATTGCCGAGTCCGACGATCAGGACGGGCGAGTCAGGAGTGGTCACCAGGCTGCGTCCTCGGATGGGGGTCGCAGCTGATCAGCGGCGACCTCGGGATGGCCGGCCCCGTGCCGGGGCGGCCGCGCGGTGTTCGGCCCGGGCGGGCCGGAGCCGCGGGGGGGGGGGGGGGGGGGGGGGGGGGGGGGGGGGGGGGGCGGGGGGCGCCCCCCCCCCCGCCGGGCCGCGTGCGGGCCGGGCGGAGCGG
>NZ_JAIUKC010000112.1:0-11426 GCF_020177435.1 Saccharopolyspora sp. 7B
TGCGGGTGGGTGGTCGCGGCGCGCCCCGGGGCCCCCCCGCCCCCCGCGGGGGGCCCCGGGGGGGGGGGCCCCGGGGGGGGTCCCCCCCGCCCCGGGGGGGGGGGGGGGGGGGCCTCGACAGGACTTCGGTGTCCGCCGCCATGTCCCGGTGCTTCCGCATCGCCGGGACATGACGGCGGACACGTCCCACGACCCGGCCGGGACGAGCCGGGAGTCGACCGTCGTGTCGCGAACGTCCCCCCCTACCATCCGTCGATCAGTGCCGGTTCCGGACTGCGCGGACGATGCTCGGGTGGATATCTGGTAGTTATGGTTACGTGACAACGACCGCCGCTGGCCCCCACTCCCTGTTCAGGGATCTGTCCTTTCCCGGTACGGTGACCTCGGCGCTGCGTGCGGTGCACGTGATGTTCGCCGAGCAAATCCGAGTCGCTTGAACGCGTAACACCAGGGCTGCTGTCTGCGATGAGCAACGTGGGGGACGGGCTGGACGCACTTGTAGGCGCCGCCGTCGACGGCGATCGTCAGTCGATCGAGCGCTTGCTGGCCGAAATCCGTCCTTTGGTGGTGCGGTATTGCCGCGCCAGGGTAGGACGAAACGAACGGTCGTTCGCTTCGGCGGACGACGTCGCCCAGGAAGTGTGCCTCGCCGTGCTGACGGCGTTGCCCAGCTACCGGGATCAGGGTCGTCCGTTCCTGGCGTTCGTGTACGGCATCGCCGCGCACAAGGTGGCTGATGCTCATCGGGCGTCGGCCCGCAACCGCTCCGAGCCGGTGGCGGACGTTCCGGACACCCCGGAGTCCGAGGCTGGACCGGAGCAGCGGGCCATGCAAGGTGAGCTTTCGGGCAGGATGGCGCAGCTGTTGCGCGTCCTCCCGGCCAAGCAGCGGGAGATCCTGCTGCTCCGGGTGGTCGTCGGGTTGTCCGCGGAGGAAACGGCCGAAGCGGTCGGTTCGACTCCGGGAGCGGTGCGAGTGGCACAGCACCGCGCACTGGCCCGGCTGCGCAAGACGCTGTCCGCGGAGGAGGTGGTCTGAATGGTCGAGCGGGAAGAATCGGAGCGCGCCCCGAAACGGGAGCACGCCTCGGACGATCCCGTCGATTCCGGCCGGCAGGACGACCGTGCGGGCGGAACGCGTGCGCCGGAGGATTCTCCGGCCGTGCCCGCCGCTGGCGAGGGAGCCGAGCTGATCGACAATCGAGAGTCCGACTCCGCCACCCCGGCGGCGTCCGGGTCGCACACCGCCGAGATCTCCGACGGTCCGGAAGGGGACGCCGGGGACCACCCTACCGTCCATTCGGCCCATTCGGCCACGCCTGGCGAATCCGCTGAACGGACCGGCGAGTCCGGTTCCGCGGACGAGGCGGACGAGCAGCGCACGATCCGGGCGGCGCGCCCCGAGGACGAGGTCGTGGCCGAACCGGCGGGCACCTCGGCCGCGGAGTCCGGTGCCACGGTGCTGGACTTCCGGCGACGACCCCTGCTCACCGACGCCGACACCGAGCAGGCGACGGCGGCGGGCCTGATCGACGCCGACGAGGTCGGTTCGGAACCGCTGAACCTCTCCGAACTGCAGGCCGACGACGCGCTGCTCGACGCGCTCGGCGGCACCAATCCGAACGTGCCCGCGGAGTCCGCCGACACCGCGCCCGCGCTGGAATCCTTGCTGGTCGCGTGGCGGCGGGAGGTGGACGCGGCGCCGATCGGCGACCTGGTGGACACCGATGCCGCGGTCGCCGCGATCGCCGCGGGCAGCAGGCCGCGCCGCAAGTCCCGCCGCAGGCACCTGGTCCCGGTGGCCTCGGCCGCCGCGGTGCTGATGATCGGGTTCACCGGGGTCGGCCTCGCCGCCCGGGACGCGATGCCCGGCGACATGCTGTGGGGCGTGGCGCAGGTGCTCTACAGCGATCACTCCCAGGAGGCCGCGGCCGCCCAGAAGGCGCAGTCGCAGCTCGACGAGGCGGAAAGCCTGTGGAACTCGGGCAACTACAGCGACGCGAAGGTGTCCCTGCAGTTGGCGCACGAGACGATGCAGAACGCCGGTGCCCACCTCAAGGAACTGGAGGCGCGGCACCAGGTGCTGGAGAACCGCTTCCAGCAGCCGCACCTGCCGGGCGGATCCACTTCGGAGTCCTCGTCGAGTTCGCACCCGACGTCGACGACGACCGTCGAGCCGCCCCCGCCGTCGAACCCGCAGCTGCCGCCGCCGGACTGGCCGACGCCGACCTCGCCGAGCACACCGAGCTCCTCGCAGGAGCCGACCGAGCCGACGACGGAGCCGAGCGAGACCAGCGGCAGCTCCGACCTGCCGTCCAGCGGGAATCCCGAGGACTCGACCTCGGCGCCGCACAACGGCGGCGGGCTGTTCCCCTCGCCCAACTGAGCAAGCACGAACCCGGATCCGCGCCCGTGAGGGGCGCGGACCCGCTTCATGTTCGGTGGGCTTCGTGCCCGGCGGGGAGGCGGGAGCCGCTGATCAGCGGGTGTTCTCGTTCTCCGTCTCGGTGACGCCGTCGGCGAAGCCGCGGCAGTACTCCCAGCTCATGTATTCGCTGGGGTCCGGGGCGAACGCGGGCTCGTGCGGGCGCATCCGACCGTCGTGCAGCAGCTGCTCCAGGCTGGAGCGCAGCAGTTCCCAGTCGTGGTAGTGCGGTTCACCGCAGTCGGTGCAGTCCACGACGATGCCGCGGACACCGCGCGGTTCCAGCAACGCCTGGTAGACGGCCAGGTCGGTGAGGTCGGAGAGGAGCTCGGCCCGTTCGTCCTCGCCTAGCGGCGGGCCGAACTCGGGCTCCTGGTCGTCGAGCGCTCTGCTCGGGTCCTCCGGGTCGCCCGCGAACGGGTCTGGGGGCAGCGGATCGTGCGGCACGCCCGGCACGGTACCGCCCACCACGACCTGCACCGCCGCTCGGGGCGCCCGCGCGGGTGCGCACGTGCGTTGCACCACCGCTTCCCATGTCTGACCAGCGGGGTCTCTATCATGGAGCAATCGCACCTGCCGCTCGCGCCGGGGACGTCGTCGAACCGCCGCCTCCGGTGGCCCGGTATCGCCGATGAGCCCCCGCCCGGAACCTTCGGTCACCGCACCGTTGCTTGCAGGAAGGCACACCGCCTCGCCATGACCAGCGAACTCACCGCCCCCGGTTTCCCCGCGAAGTTCGCGACGCTCGGGTTGACCTTCGATGACGTGCTGCTGCTGCCCGATGAGTCCGATGTGATCCCCAGCGGCGTCGACACGGGAACGCAGCTGTCGCGCAACGTGCGGCTGCGGGTGCCGCTGCTGTCCGCGGCGATGGACACCGTCACCGAGGCGCGGATGGCGATCGCCATGGCCCGCCAGGGCGGTGTCGGCATCCTGCAGCGGAACCTGTCGGTGGAGGAGCAGGCCGCGCAGGCCGAGGTCGTGAAGCGCTCCGAGGCCGGCATGGTCACCGACCCGGTGACCTGCTCGCCCGAGGACACCATGGCCGAGGTGGACGCGCTGTGCGCCCGCTTCCGGATCTCCGGTGTCCCCGTCACCGACCCCGACGGCACCCTCGTCGGGATCATCACCAACCGCGACATGCGGTTCGAGGTGGACCACACCCGCCGGGTGCGCGAGATCATGACGCCCGCCCCGCTGGTGACCGCGCAGGTCGGCGTCACCGCGGAAGCCGCGCTCGGCCTGCTGCGCAGGCACAAGGTCGAGAAGCTGCCGATCGTGGACAACGCGGGCAAGCTCCGCGGGCTGATCACCGTCAAGGACTTCGTCAAGACCGAGCAGTACCCCAACGCCACCAAGGACCCGGACGGCCGGCTGCTGTGCGGCGCCGCGGTCGGCGTCGGCGCCGACTCGCACGAGCGGGCGATGGCGCTGGTCGACGCCGGGGTGGACGTGCTCGTCGTGGACACCGCGCACGGGCACTCCCGGGCGGTCGTGGACACCGTGGCCACCCTGAAGAAGGAGCTGGGCCACTCGGTGGACGTCATCGGCGGCAACGTCGCCACCCGTGCCGGGGCCCAGGCGCTCGTCGACGCGGGCGCGGACGCCGTCAAGGTCGGCGTCGGACCGGGCTCGATCTGCACCACCCGCGTCGTCGCGGGCGTCGGCGTCCCGCAGATCAGCGCCATCTACGAGGCCGACCAGGCGTGCCGGCCGGCCGGGGTGCCGATCATCGGCGACGGCGGCATCCAGTACTCCGGGGACATCCCGAAGGCCATCGCGGCCGGTGCCAGCAGCGTGATGCTGGGCAGCCTGCTCGCGGGCACCGCCGAATCGCCCGGGGACCTGGTGCTGGTCAACGGCAAGCAGTTCAAGGTGTACCGGGGCATGGGCTCGCTCGGCGCGATGCAGAGCCGCGGGCAGGGCCGGTCGTACTCGAAGGACCGCTACTTCCAGGACGACGTGCTGTCCGAGGACAAGCTGGTGCCGGAGGGCATCGAGGGGCGGGTGCCGTTCCGCGGGCCGCTGGCGCAGGTGGTGGACCAGCTCGTCGGCGGGCTGCGCTCCGGGATGGGCTACACCGGTTCGACCACGGTCCCCGAGCTGCAGCGGGCCAACCTGGTGCGGATCACCGCGGCGGGGCTCAAGGAGTCGCACCCGCACGACATCACGATGACCGTCGAGGCGCCGAACTACACGACCCGGTGAGGTGCGGGGCGCGGGAGCCGAGGGTTCCCGCGCCCTACTCCGCACCGGGTCAGCCGCGCAGGTGCGCGGCCGCCCACACCTCGAACGAGGTGGTCGGCAGGCCCAGTTCGGCGGCGAACTCGGGGCGGGCCGGCTGGCCGACCGCGTTCAGGTAGTCGTGGGTGGCGCCCATGCCCGGCATCCCGGCGGCCAGCGCTTCGGCCTCGGTCATGTCGGGGGCCGTCAGCGGGATGCCGAGCGCGCCGGAGAGGACTTCGGCGATCCGCTCCATCGGCAGGAAGTCGCCCGCCAGCTCCAGTTCGACCTCGTGGAACCGCGTCGGCTCGGCGATCGCGGCGGCCGCCGCGGCCCCGATGTCCGCCGTCGCGATCAGGGACAGCCGGGTGTCCGGCTTGAGGACGCTGACCAGGCCGCCTTCGACGCCGCGCGGGAACAGGAAGCCCATCGAGGGCAGGAAGTTCGCCATGAAGAAGGCGGGCTTGAGCAGCGTCCAGCTGGGAAAACCGGCTTCGCGGACCCGGTCCTGGATCGCGCTCTTGGCGCCCAGGCTGCGCGCCACCCCCCACCGGCCTTCGGCCATGCCGGGCACCTCGGTGTGCTGACCGGCGCCGCTGACCGAGGTGTGCACGAACTGCGCCACCTCGGCGGCGCGGGCCGCTTCGACGAGGTTGGTGCCCTGCGCGATCTCCCCGTCGAAGTCGAAGCCGTCCGCGGTGAGCTCGGGCAGCTGCACGGAGAAGACCGCGCGGACGCCGTCGACCGCCGGTGCCAGGGAGTCGCGGTCGCGGAGGTCGCCGGTCACCAGGTCGGCTCCGAGCGCGCGCACCGCGGCGGCGCGTTCGGTCTCGGGGTCGCGCACCAGGGCGCGGACGGGAACGCCCGCGGCGAGCAGGGCGCGGGCGGTGGCTCCGCCCTGCCTGCCGGTGGCGCCGGAGACCAGGACGGGTGCGGGATGGGTCGGCATGCTGCTCCTCGGGAGAAAAACGGCGGGGACCGCCGTTTGTGCTCCCGTACGATACGGCGGACCCCGCCGTTTTGTGAAGCAGGAGGTGACGCCGTGACCGGAGCGCAGCGCTCGGACGCCCGGCGCAACCACGCCCGCATCCTCGCCGTGGCGGAACAGGAGGTCGCCGCCCGCGGCGCCGAAGCCTCCCTGGAGCAGATCGCCCGCACCGCCGGAGTCGGATCGGCGACCGTGCGCAGGCACTTCCCCACCCGCCGCGCCCTGCTCGAAGCGGTCTCGCACAGCCGCATCGACGCGCTGAGCCGTCGCGCCGCCGAACTGGCCGATGCGCCCGACGGCCGCGACGCGCTGCTGCGCTGGCTCGACGAAGTGGTCGCCTACTGCGCCACCGTCCGCGGCCTGGCGGTCGCGCTGTCCTACGCGGGACCCGACACCGACCCGGTCCAAGGCAACACCTGCGCCGGAGCGTTGGAGGAAGCGGGCACGCCGCTGCTGGACCGCGCCGTGCGCGACGGTGCGGTGCGAGCGGACATCGCCCTCACCGACCTGATCACGGTGATCGTCGGCATCGTGCTGGCCGTCGAACACCGCGCCGACGCCGCCGCCGAAGCCGACAGGTTGTTCCGGCTGACCGTGGCGGGCCTGGCCCCGCACGCCTGAACGCACCGGGCGCCGGACCCGAAAGACCGGGGCGGATGCGAGGTCCGAGCCCGGAGTAGAGAGAATGCTCCGTTGGAGTGCTGTGGTGCTGGCAGGGAGGACTTGACGTGCGGGATTCGGTGGAGATCGGCATGGGCCGGACGGCCATGCGCGGGTACGAGCTGGACGACATCGAGATCGTCCCGTCCCGGCGGACCCGGTCGTCGCAGGACGTGTCGCTGGCGTGGCAGATCGACGCGTACCGGTTCGGCATCCCGCTGGTGACGCACCCCACCGACGCCGTGGTGTCCCCGGCGACGGCCATCCGCGTCGGCGAGCTCGGCGGCCTCGGCGTGCTCAACGCCGAAGGGCTCTGGGCCCGGCACGAGAACGTCGACGACCTGCTGTTCGAAGTGGTGCGCATCGCGGACGAGAGCGAGGAGCCGACCGCCGCGGTCAAGCGGCTGCAGGAGCTGCACGCCGCGCCGGTGCGGCACGACCTGCTCACCCGCGCCATCAAGCAGATCAAGGACTCCGGGGTCACCGTCGCCGCGCGGGTCAGCCCGCAGCACGCCGAGGAGCTCACCCCCGACCTGCTCGCCGCGGGCGTCGAGGTGCTCATGGTGCACGGCACCATCGTCTCGGCCGAGCACGTGGCGCGGGACGGCGAGCCGCTCAACCTGAAGCGCTTCATCGCGGACCTCGACGTGCCGGTGATCGCCGGCGGCGTCGGCGACTACCGCACCGCCATGCACCTGATGCGCACCGGCGCGGCCGGCGTGATCGTCGGTTTCGGCGAGTCGATGGCCACCACGACCACCCAGGTGCTCGGCATCGGCGTGCCGATGGCCACGGCCATCGCCGACGCCGCCGCGGCCCGCCGCGACTACCTCGACGAGACCGGCGGCCGGTACGTGCACGTGCTCGCCGACGGTGCGCTGTCCTACTCCGGTGACATCGCGAAGGCCATCGCCTGCGGTGCCGACGCCGTCGTCCTCGGCGAAGCGCTCACCGAGGCCTCGGAGGCGCCCGGCCAGGGCTACTACTGGACCGCGGCCGCCGCGCACCCGAGCCTGCCGCGCAGCGAGATCATGGGCTTCACCGGTGCCGGTGTCGACCTGGAGAAGCTGCTGTTCGGCCCGAGCAGCGAGGCGTCCGGCACCACCAACCTGTTCGGCGGGCTGCGGCGCGCGATGGCGAAGACCGGGTACTCGGAGCTCAAGGAGTTCCAGAAGGTAGGCCTGACGCTGCGGCGTTGATCCGTGGCCGTCCTTCCCCCGTTGCGCGGGGGTGGGGTGGCGGAACCTCAGCCGCTTCCTCGCTGCGGGATCGTTTTCACAGGTGGCTCCGCCACATGAGAAAACGCTGTCCTCCCGAGGAAGCGGCTGAGAACCCGCGGGTGGTCCGGCTGCGTGCTGGTTCTCCGCTCAGCGGCTCCGCCGCGGACAGGACGAGGACGGTTCGCGGCCGGTCTGGGCCGGTGGGTCGCTGGTCCTGAATCGGGTGGATCGGGCTCGGGGTCGGGAAATTGGGTCGCGCGCAGTGCCGGAAAGTACTGGCTACCCGCGAGTAATGACGGCTAACGTGTCCGGCATGGCTTCCAGCAACGGTGCTCAGGGTCAGCGCGGTCCGCAGCACTACGACGTCGTCGTGATCGGCTCCGGGTTCGGCGGCAGCGTCGCCGCGCTGCGGCTCACCGAGAAGGGCTACCGGGTCGCCGTGCTGGAGGCGGGCCGCCGCTTCAGCGACGACGAGTTCGCCAAGACGTCCTGGGACCTGCGCCGATTCCTGTGGGCACCGCAGATCGGCTGCTACGGCATCCAGCGCATCCACCTGCTGCGGGACTGCCTCATCCTCGCCGGAGCCGGGGTCGGCGGCGGTTCGCTGGTGTACGCGAACACGCTGTACCGGCCGCTGAAGCCGTTCTACAACGACTCCCAGTGGGCGCACATCACCGACTGGGAGGACGAGCTCTCCCCGCACTACGACCAGGCCAGCCGGATGCTGGGCGTCGTCACCAACCCGACCACCACCCCCTCCGACGTGGTGATGAAGAAGGTCGCCGCCGACATGGGCGTCGGCGGCAGCTACCACCCGACACCGGTCGGCGTGCACTTCGGCGAACCGGGCCGCACCGTCGCCGACCCCTACTTCGGCGGCGCCGGACCGGCGCGCACCGGCTGCACCGAATGCGGGGCGTGCATGACCGGCTGCCGCGTCGGGGCGAAGAACACGCTGGTCAAGAACTACCTGCACCTCGCCGAAGCCGGGGGAGCGGAGGTGTTCCCGCTGACCACCGTGCACCGGCTCGCCGAAGGCCGCGACGGCCGCTGGCGCATCGGCACCCGCCGCACCGGGGCGAAGACCGCGCTCGGCAGCCGGGTGTTCACCGCCGACCAGGTGGTCGTCGCCGCCGGGACCTGGGGCACCCAGAACCTGCTGCACCGGGCGCGGGACCGCGGCGACCTGCCGCGGCTGTCGGCGAAGCTCGGCGAGCTCACCCGCACCAACTCCGAGGCCATCATCGGCGCTCAGGTGCCGCAGCTCGGCGAGCTGGACTACTCCAGCGGCGTCGCCATCACCTCCTCGTTCCACCCCGACGAGGACACCCACATCGAGCCCGTCCGCTACGGCAAGGGCAGCAACGCGATGGGCCTGCTGCAGACCTTCCCGACCAAGGGCGACCACCCGGACCCGCGCTGGAAGCAGTGGCTGCGGTTCGTGCGCACCGACCCGCTGAAGGCGCTGAAGATGGCGGTGGTGCGCAACTGGAGCGAGCGCACGATCATCCTGCTGGTGATGCAGAGCCTGGACAACTCGCTGATCACCCGGGTGAAGCGCGGCCTGTTCGGCTCCCGGCTCACCTCCCGGCAGGGCCACGGCGCGCCCAACCCCAGCTTCATCCCCGCGGGTGAGGAGGCCAACGAGCGGGTCGCCGAGGAGATCGGCGGCATCGCCGGCGGCACCTGGGGCGAGCTGATCGACATGCCGATGACCGCGCACTTCATCGGTGGCTGCGCCATCGGCGAGGACGCCGAGCACGGCGTCATCGACCCGTACCACCGGGCGTACGGGCACCCGACGCTGTCGATCGTGGACGGTTCCGCGATCACCGCGAACCTCGGGGTGAACCCGTCGCTGACGATCACCGCCCAGGCCGAGCGTGCGTTCTCCATGTGGCCGAACAAGGGCGAACCGGACCGGCGCGCCGCGCAGGCCGAGGGCTACCACCGGATGGCGCCGATCGCGCCGAAGCACCCGGCGGTCCCCGCCGAGGCGCCGGCGGCCCTGCGCCTGCCGCTGATCTGACCGCCGGTCCTGCCGCTCCGCCCCTGCCGCGCGCACCGGGGGCCGTGGAACCCCGGCGGTCTTCGCGCCGAGCGGGGGACGGCCGATGCGGAGCCGCTGCCCGGGCGGTGGGGGTTAGCTGGGATGATGGGTTCCAGCGCACGCATCCGCCTGGAGGTTTCGACGACGTGTCCGGTAACGCCAACAGCCCTGACCAGTCCCCGGCATCGGGTCCGCCGCGCGAGGGGAAGGGGCCGGTGCTCGTCGTCGACTACGGCGCCCAGTACGCGCAGCTGATCGCCCGCCGCGTCCGCGAGACGCAGATCTACTCCGAGGTCGTCCCGCACGACACGCCGGTCGAGGAGATCGTCCGGCGCGATCCGGCGGCCCTGGTGCTCTCCGGCGGCCCGTCCAGCGTGTACGCCGCGGACGCGCCGCAGGTCGACCCGGCGCTGTTCGAGGCGGGCGTGCCGGTGTTCGGCATCTGCTACGGCTTCCAGGCCATGACCGCGGCCCTCGGCGGGACGGTGGAGCACACCGGCACCCGCGAGTACGGCCGCACCGAGCTGGAGATCACCGGCGACGGCGGTGCGCTGCACGAGGAGCTGCCCGGCCACCACCCGGTGTGGATGAGCCACGGCGACTCGGTCAGCAAGGCGCCCGAGGGCTTCACCGTGACCGCGGGCAGCAAGGACACCCCGGTCGCCGCCTACGAGGACCGGAACCGCCGGCTGGCGGGCGTGCAGTACCACCCGGAGGTCGCGCACTCCCCGCACGGCCAGGAGGTGCTGCGCCGGTTCCTGCACGACATCGCGGGCATCAAGCCGCAGTGGACCACCGCGTCGATCGTGGACGACACCGTTCAGGCGATCCGCGAGCAGGTCGGCGACCGGCGCGCGATCTGCGGCCTGTCCGGCGGCGTGGACTCGGCGGTTGCGGGCGCGCTGGTGCAGCGCGCCATCGGCGAGCAGCTGACCTGCGTGTTCGTCGACCACGGGCTGCTGCGCGCCGGGGAGCGGGCGCAGGTGGAGCGGGACTTCGTGGCCGCCACCGGGGTGAAGCTGGTGACGGTCGACGCCACCGAGCAGTTCCTGGGCGCGCTGGCCGGGGTCACCGACCCCGAGGAGAAGCGCAAGATCATCGGCCGGGAGTTCATCCGCAGCTTCGAGCAGGCGGCCCGCGACCTGGTGCAGGGCTCCGAAGGCGACGTGGACTTCCTGGTGCAGGGCACCCTGTACCCGGACGTCGTCGAATCCGGCGGCGGCAGCGGCGCGGCGAACATCAAGAGCCACCACAACGTCGGCGGCCTGCCCGACGACCTCCAGTTCCAGCTGGTGGAGCCGTTGCGCGCCCTGTTCAAGGACGAGGTGCGGCGGGTCGGCCTGGAGCTGGGCCTGCCGGAGACCATCGTGCACCGGCAGCCGTTCCCCGGGCCGGGCCTCGGCATCCGGATCATCGGCGAGGTCACCGCGGACCGCCTCGAAACGCTGCGCGCGGCCGACTCGATCGCGCGGGAGGAGCTGACCGCGGCCGGGCTGGACCGCGACATCTGGCAGTGCCCGGTGGTGCTGCTGGCCGACGTGCGCTCGGTGGGCGTGCAGGGCGACGGCCGCACCTACGGGCACCCGGTGGTGCTGCGGCCGGTCTCCAGCGAGGACGCGATGACCGCGGACTGGACGCGGCTGCCCTACGACGTGCTGGAGCGGATCTCCACCCGCATCACCAACGAGGTCGCCGAGGTCAACCGGGTCACGCTGGACGTGACGTCGAAGCCGCCGGGCACCATCGAGTGGGAGTGACCGGACTCCGGAACCGAGGGGGGGCGCCGCCCGAAGCCCCCCCCCCCGGACCGGTGACACCCCCCGGGGGGGGGGGGGGGGGGGGGGGGGGGGGGGGGGGGGGG
>NZ_JAIUKC010000112.1:11435-43584 GCF_020177435.1 Saccharopolyspora sp. 7B
CCCCCCCGGCCCCCGGGGGGGGGGCCGCGCCCCCCCCGCGGCCCCCCGGGGGGGCGCCCCCCGCGCCCCCCCCGCCGCCCCCCCCGCCGCCCCCCCCCGCCCCCCCGTTCTCGTTCCCGGGCCGGGACGGCGGTGAACGGTCGTCCGCCCGGGGCAGGGGTTCGCGATCGTTCTGCTCCCCGGGGCGGACATGAGTGAGGGGGGGGGGGGGGGGGGCCGGCCGCCGGGCCGGGACAACGGCGAGGCCCCGGACATCGCGGTCGGGCCGGCCGGCGGCGGCCGGGCGCGCGGGCCGCCCCGCCCCCCCCGCCCCCCCCCGGCCGGGGGGGGGGGGGGGCGCGCCGCCCCCCCCCCCCCCCCCCCCCCCCCCCCCCCCCCCCCCCCCCCCCTCACTCGGGGAAGTCGGGGGCGGAGCCGCGGTGCGGCCGGGATCGGACCGGGCGCACCGGGCCCGCCTCCACCCGGTTCACGGGCGCCGCGGGCGCGGGTCACGACGCACGTGATCGGGAATCACTGCTCGACGCGGACCCAGTCGACCAGATAGCGCGCATTGCCCGCCTTCACCTTGTCGACCGATTCCTGCGGGAGTCCGAAATAGGGTTCGGTGACGCCGTTGACGCCGTTCGGGAACTGGCCGCCGAGTGCGAAGTTCAGAATCATGAACTGCGGGTCGTCGTAGACCCACGTCCAGCCGTTCTGCTCCATTTCGGCCTTGGTGATCTTGTAGATCTCCGCGTCGTCGACGAGGAAGGTGATTCCTTCCGGAGTCCAATCCGCCGTGAAGACGTGCCAGTCGCCCGGGTCGGAACCCTCGAACTGCTGCTGCCCCGCGATCGGGGTGTCGCCGTGGTACTCGGGACCGTGCAGCGCGACGCTGGTCCACGGCTCGCCGACGCTCTCCATGACGTCGACCTCGCCGCACTGCGGCCAGCTCACCTCGTCGATGTTGGCGCCCAGCGACCACCACGCCGGCCACAGGCCCTGGCTGGTGCCGCCCTCGGGCAGCTTCACCTTCGCCGAGTAGCGGCCGTAGGTGAACTCGAAGTTGTCCTGGGTGTTGACCCGGCCGGACTGGAAGTCGTAGGTGTTGCCGTCCGGCGCCTGGAAACCGGGAGTGCTGCGCGCGTGCAGCGCGAGCGCGCCGTTCTCGGCGCCGGTGTTCGCGTCGTCGTGGTCGATGTAGATCGTCTCGGGGGAGTCCACGTAGGCCTGCTGCTCCGAGTTCACCGTGGTGAAGTTGTCCCCGGTGACCTCGACCTTCCACTTGGAGCGGTCGAGTTCGGCGCCGGAGAAGTCGTCGAAGAACACCTCCGCCTTCGGCGACGGCGCCGCGGGCTGGGCCGGAGCCGCCACCGCGGAGGTCGCCGAAGAGGTGACGAACGGGAACAGGCACAGCGCGGCGAGGGTCGTTCCTGCCGCCTTGAATCCGGTTCGGGGCACGAGAAGTCTCCTTCGGGGGGACGTTGAAGGATGAGAGCGCTCTCAACGGGACAGGCTGCTCACCTGAAACGTTCCGGTAAAGGCTATATCGATGAAGTACGGGACTGATTAGGCCGATCGGCTGCTGTTCGCCGCTCAACGGGACCCGGTTGCGCAATTCGAAGTACGCGATATCGCCGTTTTTGCCAGTTGTGACGCCGCGCGATCACGGTTCGGAGCCGGATGAATGCGATTGGTTCGTTCCCATTTTTTCCGGTGTTCGGGAGAACGGGGATTCAGGCCGATTCGCGGCGCACGAGCTCCACCGGCAGCACCTCGCGACCCGGTGCCACCCGGTCGCCCGCGATCAACCGGTGCAGCAGCGCCACCATGTGCACCGTCCGCAGCGCCGGGTCCTGGCGGATCGTGGTCAGCGGCGGATCGGCGTGCGGCGCGACCGCGGGGTGGTCGTCGAACCCGACCACCGCCACGTCCGCGGGCACCCGGCGGCCCGCGGTCCGCAACGCCCGCAGCGCACCCACCGCCATCAGATCGTTCGCCGCGAACACCGCGTCCAGCTCCGGCACCCGCGCCAGCAGCGCCGCCATCGCCCGCTCGCCACCGGCCTCGGTGAAGTCGCCCGGTTCGGAGCGCGCCGCCGTCGCCTCGCCGACGCCGACCGCCTCCCGCCAGCCGCGCAGCCGCTCCAGCCCGGCGTGCTCGTCGCGCGGCCCGGTGACCGTCACGACGGCCCGCCTGCCCAGCGACAGCAGGTGCTCGGTCGCGAGCCGGCCGCCGCCCACGTTGTCGTGGTCCACCAGGTGCAGGCCGCGTTCGGAGATCCACGGCCGGCCGCCGAACACCACCGGCAGCGGCAGGTCCCGCACCGCCGCGGGCAGCGGATCACCGCGGTGCGGGGCCAGCACCAGCGCACCGTCCACGTGCCCGCCTGCCAGGTACCGCGCGATCCGCGCGTGGTCGTCCGGGCGGTGCACCATCAGCAGCACCAGCTGGCTGTCGCCCGCGGACAGGTGCTGGGACACGATGCGGACCGTGGCGGCGAAGAACGGGTCGTCGAAGAACTTGTCCTCCGGTTCGGAGAGCACCAGCGCGATCGCCCCGGTGCGCCGGGTGACCAGCGCCCGCGCCGCGCGGTTGGGCACGTAGCCGAGCTCGCGCACCGCGGCGTCCACCTGCCGGCGGGCCTCCGGGCTGACCCGGGGGGAGTCGTTGATCGCGCGGGACGCCGTCGCGCGGGACACACCCGCCCTGGCCGCCACGTCCTCCAAGGTGGGCCGCCCGCCGGGCATGCTCATCCGCTCCCCTTCCGTCCCCGTGGACGGAAGCCTAGAGCGCGCGGGTGGTCCGGCCCGTGCCGGTGGTGCGGCGGGGCGCCACCGGCAGGCATCAGCGGTGGCGCATCGAGGCGACGAGCAGGAACACCCCCACCAGCACCGCCACTCCGGCCAGCGACCACTCGACCAGGAAGTCCCGCGAACCGCCGAGCAGCACCGACGCCGAGATGATCAGCGCCAGCGCACCGGAGACCAGCAGCACCACGTCCGGGGACTGCGAGCGCGCGTCGTCCTTCGCGTCAGCCACGGAGCACCTCCACCATTCCGTCGGAAACGAACGCCTCCACGGTGAGGTGGCCGCCACCGGGCCCGTCCGCACCGGGATCGTCGATGTCGAGCCGCGTGTGCTCGCCCCCGTTCTCCTGCGTGCCGAGGCAGTGCACCGCGCCGCGTTCCGCGGTGCACCCGGCGGTGACGTCCAGGTCCCGCGGCAGCAGCACCCGCACCCGCCCCTGCCCGACGTGCGCGCCGGTCTCGACCTGCTCGTCGCCGGCGAGGCGCAGCTGCCGCAGGTCCAGGGTCAGCGTGCCGCGCTCCAGGTACGGGTAGGACTCCCGCAGCCCCGCGGTGGTCGTCGCCACCACCCGCCGGTCCTGCGGCGGAGCCGGTTCCGCGTCGTCGCCCGCACCGGGGCCCAGCAGCAGCGCCAGCGCCCCCACCGGCAGCGCGAACGCGATGAGCGCCCGGCCGCCGCGCAGGAACGCGGCGCACAGCATGCCCACCCCGAGCACACCCAGCACCACCGCGAGCGCCGAACCGGCACTGCCGCCCGCGGTGAGCGCCGCCCCACCGGCCAGCACGGCCACGGCCAGCGCGATCCAGGTGATCCACGTCCGCTTCGGCTGCGGCGGCTCCGGTTCCGTCCCGGGCTCCGGCAGGTCCCAGGCGAACGGCGCGGCACCCAGCGGATCCCAGGACGGCGGTTCGGCGCGCTGCTGAGCGCCCGGGTACACCCAGGTGTTCTCGCCGACCGGGGCCGCCGGCGCGCTCGCCACGGCCTGGCCCGGCGTGTTCGGCGCCGCCTGGCCCGGCGTGCTCGGCGCCTGCTGGCCCGGCGTGCTCGGCACGGCGACCTGCCGGTCCCGGTAGCCGCGGTGCAGCAGGTACAGCCCGGCGCACGCGGCGCCGAACACCAGCCAGCCGTGCGGGTAGAGCATGCTCAGCGCGGTGGGGACCCCGATCAGCACCACCAGCGCCACCCCGACCAGCCGGCCGAACCGGTTGCGGTTCGGCGCGTCCGGATCGGACGGCAGCAGCACCCACAGCGCCAGGTACAACGCGAGGCCCCCGCCACCGGGGATGGTGGCCACCGCGAACGCCACCCGCACCAGCACCGGGTCGATGCCGTAGCGCCGCCCGATCGCGCCGCTCACCCCGGCGAGCTTGCGGTCCTGCCGCAACCGCGCCGGTCGCGACTCCCACATCTCCCGGAGGGTGTCGCCGACGTTGTCATTCCCGCTCATGCGTCCACTATCGAGCGGTGACCGGCCAGGCCACATCGGGGACGCCCCTGAGCGCCGCCCGGAACGCCCTGGGGATTCCCCGATGCACGTGATCTCCCGCGCGTGTGACCATCGCAGGGTGAAGAAGCCGTACCAGCGGGAACGAGCTCGCGAGCCGCGGCGGGTGCCGACGGCCCCCGCGGCGGTCGACCCCGGCGCACCCGACCGGCCCGAGGCGGCCGGTGCCGCGCGGGCCGCCGCCGCACCGTCCGCCCCGTTCGGCGCGCCGGGCGCGGACCCGTTCCCGGTGGACCCGGACCGGCCCACCGAGCCGCACGGCCACCTGGTCCGCGATTCCACCGCTCCCGGCGCCGGCCCGCCGACGCTGTACCGGCGGCGCGGCGGTCGGCTCGTCGCCGGGATCTGCGGTGGGCTCGCCGACCACCTCGGGGTGTCGGTGCTGTGGGTCCGCGCCTCGTTCGCGGTGCTGGCCGCGTTCGGCGGGGCCGGGCTGCTCGGCTACGGACTGCTGTGGATCTTCGTGCCGCAGAGTGGGGGCGACGAGCCGCCGATGACCGACCGGGAGCGCCAGCAGGGCCTCGGGCTGATCATCCTCGGCCTCGGGCTCGCGGTCGCCGTCGGACTGCTCGGCATCCTGCCCGGCTGGCTCACCGGCCCGCTCGGCGTCGCGATGGTCGGCGCCGCCGTGGTGTGGCGCGAAGCCGACGAGTCGCAGCGGCGGCGCTGGCGGGAAGGCGCCCGCACCGGGATGGCGGGCGCGCTGCTCGGCGGCGGCGGGCGGTCCGCGGTGGTGCGGGTCGTCTCCGGCGCCGCGCTGGTCGTGATCGGCGCGGTGGTCTTCCTCGCCGGGTCGGCCAGCGTCAGCGACCTCCAGTTCGCGCTGCTGTCCACGGTGACCGCGCTGGTCGGTGCCGCGGTGCTCACCGTGCCCTGGTGGGTGCGGCTGATGCGGGACCTCGACGTGGAGCGCGCCGGGCGGGTCCGCTCCCAGGAACGCGCCGAGATCGCCGCGCACCTGCACGACTCGGTGCTGCAGACGCTCGCGCTGATCCAGAAGCAGGCCGGTTCGGAACGCGAGGTGCGGCGGCTCGCCCGCGGCCAGGAGCGGGAGCTGCGGACCTGGCTCTACGGCCCCGGCGGCTACGGCCGGGGCGACGCGGCCGAACCGGAGTCCCCGGCCGCCGAACCGGGGCCGATGCTGTCCGCGCAGCTCGCGCGGGCCTGCGGCGAGGTGGAGGACGCCTTCGCGATCAACGTGGACCAGGTCGTCGTCGGCGACTGCGAGCTGGACGACGCCCTCACCGCGCAGCTCGCCGCCGCCAGGGAGGCCGTGGTGAACGCCGCCAAGCACGCCGGGGTCGCCGAGGTCAGCGTGTACGCCGAGGTCGAACCCGACCAGGTTTCGATCTTCGTGCGGGACCGGGGCGCCGGGTTCGACCCGGAACGGGTGTCCGCGGACCGGCACGGGATCGCCGACTCGATCAGGGGCAGGATGGAGCGCAACGGCGGCTCCGTCCGCATCCGGACCGCGCCCGGTTCCGGCACCGAAGTGCAGATGGACATGCCGCGCGAGGCCCGCCGGTGAACCGGCCGCGGCCGGTGGAGGAGGAGAACGTGACCAGCGAAGAAGCAGACCAGCGCCCGGTCCGGGTGTTCCTGGTCGACGACCACGCGTTGTTCCGCTCCGGGGTGCGCGCCGAGCTCGCCACCGCGCCCGACCAGGTCGAGGTCGTCGGTGAAGCGGGTTCCGTCGCGGAAGCCGCCGCGGGCATCGCGCACTACCGGCCGCAGGTGGTGCTGCTCGACGTGCACATGCCCGACGGCGGCGGTGCCGAGGTGCTGCGGCGCGTCCGCGGCGAGCAGCCGGACGTGGTGTTCCTGGCGCTGTCCGTCTCGGACGCCGCCGAGGACGTGATCGCGGTGATCCGCGGTGGGGCGCGCGGCTACGTCACCAAGACCATCTCCGGCCGGGAGCTCGCCGACGCCGTGTGCCGGGTGGCCGCCGGGGACCCGGTGTTCTCGCCGCGGCTCGCGGGGTTCGTGCTGGACGCGTTCTCCCAGGGCCCGCATTCGGCGCCGGTGGGCGACCCGGAGCTGGACCTGCTCACGCCGCGGGAGCGGGACGTGCTGCGGCTGCTCGCCCGGGGCTACGCGTACAAGGAGATCGCCGCCGAGCTGTTCATCTCGGTGAAGACGGTGGAGACGCACGTGTCGAGCGTGCTGCGCAAGACGCAGCTGTCGAACCGCTACGAGCTCTCCCGCTGGGCCAGCGACCGCAGGCTCGTCTGACCGGCCGCCGGCCCGCGCCGCTCACTTCATGGGGTGGTTCGTGGCGAGGTCGGTGTACGGGTGCGCCGGGGCGACCCGGGGTGCGCCGTCCGGGGCCCGGTCGGCCGGGGCTCCGGCCGCGCGGTCCCGGGCGGGCCGCGGCCGGGCGGTGCGGTTCCGGGTGAGGGCGACGCCCGCCAGCACCAGCGCGATGCCGAGCAGCACCCGCCAGCTCAGCCGCTCACCCAGCACCAGCCAGCCCAGCAGCACCGACACCACCGGCATCAGGTAGGTGACCGTCGACGCGACCGTCGCCCCCTCGTCGGCGATGAGCCGGTAGTTCAACGCGAACCCCACCCCGGTGCCGAACACCCCGAGCACCGCCACCGCCAGCAGCGCCACCGCGTCGAACCGCACCGCGGGCAGCCCTTCCAGCGGCAGCACCACCGCCGCCAGCCCGGTCGCCGCGGCCAGCTGCAGCGCCGCCAGCACCGGTGCGGGCGCCCCCGTCCCGGTCAGCTTCCGGCCGATGTGCACGTAGCCGACGCCGTAGCTGGCCGCCGCCGCCAGGCAGGCGAGCACCCCGGTCCCGGCCGACGCGCCCTGCCACGGCGCGAGGATCAGTAGCACCCCGCCGAACCCGACGACGAGCCCGCCGAGCATCCGCGGGGAGAACCCGCCGCGCGCTCCCAGCACGTACCCGAACAGCAGCGTCCACAGCGGCGTCGTCGCGTTCACCGCCCCGGCCAGCCCGGAGTCCACGGTCCGCTCGCCGATGCCGAGCAGCACCCACGGCAGCGCGCTGGCGAAGAACCCGGCGACGACGACGTGCGGCAGCAGCCGCCGGTCCAGCCGCATCCGCAGCCCGCGGACGGCGCAGAGCGCCACCAGCACCGCCGCGCCGAGCGCGATGCGGGTGAACGTTACTTGCGCCGGGGACATCGCCGTCAGCGCCAGCTTGATCAGCAGGAAGCTCGCGCCCCACAACAGCGCCAGCACACCGAGCCGCAGGTGGCTCGTCCGGTGGTTCATCGTCGCTCCCTCGTCCGCAGGTCGTCCCGAGGACCACGATCCGAGAGCCGATGCATAAGGACAAGCGAAATAAACTGAACTGAAGTTTCAGCTCTGCTGTATCGTCGGGGCATGTTGGACGCCCGTCGCATGCAGGTCCTCCGCGCCGTCGTCAGCGGCGGCTCGATCAGCAGCGCCGCCACGAACCTCGGGTACACGCCCTCCGCGATCAGCCAGCAGGTCGCCACCCTCGAACGGGAGGCGGGCACCGCGCTGCTGGAGAAGGTCGGCCGCGGCGTGCGGCCCACGGCGGCCGGGCGGCTGCTCGCCGAGCGCGCCGCCGAGCTCGCCGGGCTGCTCGCCGACACCGACGCCGAACTCGACGACCTGCGCGCCGGGCGCACCGGGCGGCTCCGGTTGCGCTACTTCGGCTCGGCCGGGGTCGGGCTCATCCCGCCCGTCGTGGCGAAGTTCCGCGCCGAGCACCCCGAGGTGCGGCTCGACCTGAAGATGATCGACGAGGGGATCCTGGGCGAGGTCGCCACCGGCGAAGCCGATCTCGCCGTCATCGTCGTCGGCCGGGAACTGCCGCAGGCGCGCGGAGTCCGGGTCGAGCACCTCGTCGACGAGCCGTACCACGTGCTGCTGCCGCAGGGCCATCCGCTGAGCCAGGAGCCGGAGATCGACCTCGCCCGGCTCGCCGGCGAACCGTGGGTGCTGGAGGCGCTGGGCGACGGGCCGTGCGCCGAATCGCTGCGGGACGCCTTCGACTCCGCCGGATTCGCGCCGCGGATCGAGCTGGAGACCGGCGGGGACTACGCGGCGCAGGCGTTCGTCGCGGCCGGGCTGGGCATCGGCCTGCAACCGCGGCTCGCGCTCGGGGTGCTGCACCCCGGCATCGTCGTCCGGCCGGTGCGGCGGCCCGAACCGGTACGCCGCATCCACGTCGCGGTGCGCGAGACCGTGGCCGACCAGCCCGCCACCCGATCCTTGCTGGCGGCCCTCCGCGACACCGCCCGGGCGTGATCGGCCGGGCGGTGCGGAGTTCCGGGATCAGACCCGGGAATCGCTGTTGATCAGGGCTTCGCCGTCGCGGGCCACCATGCCCAGCAGGTGGCGTTCCTTGCTGGTCTTGCCGTCCTTCTCGAACTCCAGGACCACCAGCACCCGGGAACCGATGACCTTCGGCCCGGAAACGATCTTGACGTCGTCCACGGAGTTCCAGAACGACTCGTAGCTGTCCTTGCCCGCGGACTGCAGCCCCGGGCCCAGCAGCGACCAGGACTTGTCCAGGTCGTCCGGGACGGACGAGAAGTAGGTCTTCACCACGTTCACGATTTCGTCCTTGGACGGCTGCTCGTCGTCCTTTTCCTCGCTGGACGTCGTCGTGGTCGTGCTGATCGGCGTCGTCGGCGGGGCCGAGGACGAGGGCGCGGTCGTCGTCGGCGGAGCCGTGGTGACCGGAGCGGGCTCCGCGGGCGCCACCGGCTCGGACACCGGCGGCTGCGACTGGGGGGAGCGCTGCTCCCCGGCGCCGAACGCGCTCGCCGTCAGCACCCCGACCAGCACCGCCACCAGCAGCGCCGCCGCCCACAGCAGCACCGCCTTGCGGGAGGTCCCGCCGCCGGAGGGTTCGGACACCGCGGCCTGCCCGACCTGGGTCGGCGGGTTGCCCGCGGGGACCGCCGCACCCACCCGGGTCGGCTGCGCCTGCTGCGGCCTGCCCTGCGGGGCGGCCGCCGGGCGCTGCCAGCCACCGGACGGCGTGGACCCGCCTGGCAGCGGCCGTCCCTCCGCCACCGCCAGCAGCATGCTGCGCGTCTGCGCCATCGTCGGGCGGTCCACCGGGTCCGGCTGCAGCAGCTGCATCAGCGCCGGGGCCAGCGGACCCGCCTGCCGCGGTGGCTCCACCTGTCCGCGCGCCACCCGGTGCAGCAGGCTGATCGCGTTCTCGTCCGTGCCGAACGGGGGCTCGCCCTCCACCGCCGCGTACAACGTCGCGCCCAGCGAGAACACGTCCGAAGCGGGAGCCGGGTCCCGGCCCAGCGCGACCTCCGGCGACAGGTAGGCCGGGGTGCCGGCGAGGATGCCGCTCTTGGTCACCGCCACGTCGCCGATGGCGCGGGAGATGCCGAAGTCGGTGATCTTGGCGATGCCGTTGTCGCCGAGCAGGATGTTCCCGGGCTTCAGGTCCCGGTGCACGATGCCCGCCATGTGCGCCGCCGCCAGCGCCCCCGCGACCTGCGCGCCGATCCGGGCCACCGACTGCGGCGGCAGCACGCCCTGCTCGCTGAGCACCGTCGCCAGGCTCTGCGAGGGCAGGTACTCCATCACGAGCACCGGCTGGCCCTCGTCCTCGGCCACGTCGAAGACCACGATGGCGTTCTGGTGCTGCAACCGGGCGGCGATGCGGCCCTCGCGCATCGAGCGCTGCCGCGCCTCCTCGGTCTCCTCATCGGTGTAACCGGGCTGGAGCAGCAGCTGCTTGACCGCGACGGTGCGGTGCAGCCGCTCGTCGACCGCGCGCCACACGATGCCCATGGCGCCGCTGCCGATCCGCTTCTCCAACCGGTAACGGCCCGTGATCAAACGGCCCTCGGCGCTCACAGGTCTCTCCTGATGCTGGGGTGGTGGCGGCTTGGACGGTACTGACCGGGCCCCCGAGACCGGCTCGTGCTCATCGGCCCCACGTTACTGGTGGGCGGCTGGGGGAACGCACCAGGTCGGGGTGAACGGATCGCCGCTGGCGAAAGCACCGGGCCGGGGGCACGCATCGCGAGATGCCTGTCCCCGGCCCGGAAAACGACCACCTGGTGCTCAGCCCTGAAGCTGGAACGCGGAGGCACCGGATTGCGGCGAGGTGGCCTCCGACTGGGTCGGCTGGTCGGCGGAGGACTCGCCCCCGTCGTCGCCGTCGCCGTCGTCGCCGGAGGTCTCGGACGGCTGGGACTCCTCCGTGGACGTCGGCTGCTGCGTCGTCGACGGCTGGGAGGTCTGCTCCGTGGACGTCTCCGTGCTGGTGGTCTCCTCGTACGTCTGCTCCTCCGAGTACCCGGAGCTCTCCGAGGATTGGGTCGTCGGCGGCGGGGGCGGCGGCAGCGGCTGCTGGCTGGTGCCCGTGTCGTTGCCGGTCGGGTCCGGGGTGTTGCTGTTCAGGAACGCCGAGGTCACCAGCACCGCGACCACGGCGGCCGCGACCAGCGCGACACCGGACAGCACCAGCGGGCGCTTGCTGCGCCGCGGCCGGTCGTCGAACGACGTCTCCGCACGCGAGTCCGGCCCGAGGTACGCGGTGCGCGGGTTCGAGTCGTGCTGGCTGTACGGGTCGTCGTCGTAGTAGGCGGTGCCGCCGTGGTGGTCCTGGCCGACGACGCTGGTCGGAGCCAGGTCGGGCCTGCTGTCCGGGCCGATCGCGGGCGGGATCGGCGCGGCCATCGTGGGCACCGAGTTCGCCGAACCGCCGTCGGCGACCGCCAGCAGCATCTCCCGGACCTGCGCCATGTCGGGCCGGTCCTCGACGCGCACCTGCATCATCGCCATCAGCGGCTGGGCCATCGCGCCCGCCTGCTGCGGCGGTTCGATGCGGCCCGCGGCCACCGAGTGCAGCAGCGCCAGCGTGTTCTCGTTCAGCCCGAACGGCGGCCTGCCCTCGATCGCCGCGTACAGCGTCGCGCCCAGGGAGAACACGTCGGAGGCACCGCTCGGCTCCTTGCCCATGGCGACGTCCGGCGACAGGTAGGCGGGCGTGCCCGCCAGCATCCCCGTCTTCGTCACCTGCACGTCGCCCTGGGCGCGCGAGATGCCGAAGTCGGTGATCTTCACCGTGCCGTTGTCGCCGAGCAGGATGTTGCCCGGCTTGATGTCGCGGTGCACCACCCCGGCCGCGTGCGCGGCGCCGCGCGCGGCCGCGGCCTGCGCTCCGATCCGGGCCACCTCGCGCGGCGGCAGCGGTCCGTGATCGGACATCATCGCCGCCAGGCTGGTGGAGGGCAGGTACTCCATGACCAGCACCGGCTGGCCTTCGTCCTCGGCTACGTCGTAGACCGAGATCGCGTGCTGGTGCTGCAGGCGGGCCGCGATGCGGCCTTCCCGCATTGCCCGCTGCCGCGCTTCCTCGGCCTCACCCGGATCCAGACCGGGCTGCAACAACAACTGCTTGACCGCGACAGTGCGGTGCAGGCGTTCATCCACACACTCCCACACCACGCCCATCGCGCCACTGCCGATGCGTCGCTGCACTCGGTAGCGTCCGGCGACCAGGCGACCTTCGTCGCTCACCGACGTCTCCCCGTACTGCTAGATGCCCGCTGGGACGCGATCTCGAACCGGAAGGATCCGGATCGGCAGCACCCCGTCGGGCATCGGCGGTTTAGCGGACCGGTTCGGCCCTCCGACAAGTACACGTTCATTCAGCGCGGCCCGGTTCCGGCCGGTGGGCCGTATCCGGCCGCGGTACGGCAGCCTAGCCGACGCCCTCGCGGCGTAGACCCGAAGTCGTGAGATCGGGGAAGCCCGATTCCATTCGCGTCCAGCGAGGTGCCGTCCTCCTCCTGATCGCTCCGGCGGCACGAAGTGTTTCCGCAGTCCACACGTGGCGTGCTCGGGCGGTCGGCGGAGCGTGTCCGCGCCGGTCCCGGCGCGGGCCGCGGGTGTCCGGTTCGTACCGGGATGACCTCGGCGGTGCTCGCGGAGCGGGCGGTCACCGCGGCGTCGTTGCCGCATTGTTGTGATTCGGGCCCACGGTACGCCCGCGCGCCCCGCGCGCCCTCAACGGGGGAAGTGCTGGAACGACCGCAGTTCCACGTCGACGCGGCCACCGGGCCCGGCCGCGTCGAGGTGCAGCAGGTGCCGCAGCAGCGAGCGCGAGCCGTCCGGGTGCTCGACCTCCACGAGGGCCCGGACCAGCTGCAAGGACTCGGCGCGCAGCAGCAGCGGCCGCACCGCGACCACCTCGCGCCACGTGCCGTCCGGCCCACCGCGGCCCGACGCGGGCATGCCCGGGGTGAGGCGCGGCATGGCGAGCGCCGGGGCGCGGTCGATGCGGCCGTAGAACTCCCGGGCGGCCGCCGCCGCGGCGGACTCCTCGTCGGCGGCCGGGTCGAGCACGGTCGGCGGGCGCTGCGGGGACCGCACGGATTCGACGGCGGGCTCGGCGGGTTCCTGGTCCGGGCCGCGGAACGGGGCGCCGCTCGCCGGGGACACCCCGGTGAGGGCGGCGGTGGCGACGGCCGCGCCGAACAGCAGCGCGGTGCACAGGGTGCCGACCGCGGCCCGCACGCCCGGTGCGTCCGGCGCGCCGTCCCCGGGTTCGGCGGTGTCGAGCAGCTCGTTGACCAGTTGCTCGGTGCGCGCCGATTCCTCCGCGCTGAGCCGCAGCGGTTCCGGTGCGAACCAGAGCGGTTTCGGCTTGCGCAGCACCAGTTCCGCGACCGCGGCTCGGCGGGAGCCGGTGGGGGCCGGTTCGGGCAGGAGCGGCGGGAGCGGCCGGGTGTCGGTGTCGTCGACGCGGCCGACCTGGCGGGTGCCGGAGCCGTTCCGGCCGCACCGGCGGCAGCACCGGCTCGCGGTGGCGGTCAGGTGCTCGTGGTCGGCGGCGCGGCGGGGGAGCGGCGGGAGCGGGGCGGGTGCGGGACCCTCCGCCGCGGAACCGCGTGGCCCGCCGGTATCGGTCAGGACTTCGCGCAGCAGGGGTATTCGGTGCCGCATCTCGATTCGCCGAGCCTCCTTCGTCCCGCACCGGCCGGGCTCGGGGACATGGCCGGGCCTGGGGTCGCACGGTCCTTGCGATTGCACTCGTACTCCTCACCGAACGTGTTCGGGGGATTCGGGGCGTGACTTCACCTGAAAGAGAAGTGGGGACCGTGACGGGCGATCTCCAACAGCGCAGTCGATCACGGTGAGTAGCGCTCGTCGATCACCAGGCCACGTCGTCGGCGTACACCCGCGGATCCGAGCCGGAAGTGAAGCGCAACCGCCGCTGCTGCTCCGCCACCGACCCGTCGGTGCGGGTGATCCGCAAGGTGGTGACGGTGCTCGACGACGTGGCCGACACCGACAGCACCTCCACCGCGGCGGCGTCCCGGTAGCGCTCGGCGAACGCGGCGAAGCCCGCCGCCCGCAGCCGCCCGGTCGTCCCCGCGTACGCCCCGGCGAGGTCGTGCGCGCGGACCGCGTCGAAGTAGTGCTCCGAACGCGCCGCCACCAGCCGCGGATCGGTGAAGGTCAGCAGTTCGTCGCGGTAGGTGACCGGGGCGGACTGCCGCGGCGGTGCCGGTGGGGCGGCCGCCGGCTCGGTGCTCACCTCCCCGCCCGGCTCGCTCGCGCCCGGAGCGCTGTCGGGAGGTCCGTCCGCCGGTGCCCGGCCGGGCGGGTGGTCGACCGCCCCGGGTGCCTGCTGCCGCGGCGGACCGGGCGGCGGCGGGACGAGCCCGGAGGTCGGTGCGCGGTCGGCGAGCAAGTCCGGCCCGTCCGCGTGCGGTTCCGGGGCGGGCGACGGGAAGTGCGTGGCCCGCGGCATGTTCGGCGGCCGCAGGCCCTCGATGGAGGTGGTCGGGGTGACGAGCGCGGTCGCGACCAGCAGCAGTCCGCCGAACGCCGCCCCGGCGGAGGCCACCGCGAACCAGGCCGCGCGGCGCGAGGACCGCGGCGGGGTGACGGAGGCGGGCACCATGCCGAGGTCGAACTTGTGCAGGCCGCCGACCGGGACGGTGTCGCTCAGCGGGTCGGTGCCCGGTTCGGCCGGCGCGGCACCGATCGCCGCCCCGGTGGTGGGGGCGACGGCGGGCAGCGGACCGGTGTCCGCGAACGGGTCGTGCGCGCCGGCGTCGGCGGCGCACGCGCTGATCGCGCGGATCCGGTGCGGCCCGGCGCCCGGTGCGGGCTGCTCGATGAGGCCGCCCCAGCTCACCCCGGTTCCGGTGGGGTGGCCGAGCCGGTCGGGACGCGCGTCCGTGCCGCCGGGAGGCGTGCTGACGGGATCGCCGCCGGGCCAGCGCGGTGCGAGGAGGTCGTCGTCCCGCGGTTCGGTCGTCGCGAGCGCCGAGCGGGACACCGCCGAAGGGGTCATGGTCGGGGAGGCTAGGCAGCGCCGAGCGCCCCCCGCGTCACACGAGTCGGTGGTAACCCTGACTATCGCTCGAAAGAGGGACGCTTCCCGGCGGTTTTCACCTTGCGATCACAGCCCGGAGTACTTCCCGCTCACGCGCCCCGCCCGGCGCCGCGGCGATCAGTAGTCGTTGTTGCGGAACTTGGTCTGGGTGGTCTGGAGGGCCTTGAGCGCCCCCGCGCCGCCGCCCGCGCCGAGCAGCATCGCGAACACGTCCGCGCCCGCGCCCCCGCCGAGCGCGATCAGCAGCGCCACCACCGTGACGGCCAGCGTCACCCCCGTCACGGGCAGGCGCTTGCGCGCGAACTCGACCACCGGCTGACCGCCCGGCCGCTTCTTCGCCGCCGAGGTCAGCATCCCCAGGTAGGCCCCGTGCCCGGCGGCGGCCACGACCGCCACGAGGGTCACGAGCAATGCGACGATCCCGATGAGTGCACCCATGCCTCCAGTCTGCCCTGTCCCGCACCGGTCCGGTATGGGTGGTTTCCCGGAGGCCCGCCCGGGCAAGTTGGCGGCTGAGCTGGGGTTGCGCCGCCGCCCGCGGAAGTGGTTGTGGCGATCCCCTGGATCGAGATCAGCATCACGCATAGGTTCTCAGGCTATGAACGATCGTCCCGCCGAACTCCCGGACCAGCACTCCCTAGCCGGAAAGCGGGCGGTCGTCACCGGCGCGGCCAGCGGCATCGGCTCCGCCACCGCCCGCAGGTTGGCCGCCGCCGGCGCCACCGTGATCGTGGTGGACCGCGAGGCGGAGGCGGTGGAGCGGATCGCGGCCGACCTCGACGCCGAGGCGCGCGTCGTCGACCTGGAGGACCCGGACGCGGCGGCGCCGCTCGGCGAGCACGCCGACATCGTGGTCAACAACGCCGGCCTGCAGCACGTGGCGCCGGTGCACCAGTTCCCGCCGGAGATGTTCGCGAAGCTGGTGAAGGTGATGCTGGAATCGCCGTTCCGGCTGATCCGCGCCGCGCTGCCCGGCATGTACGAGCGGGGCTGGGGGCGGATCGTGAACATCTCCTCGGTGCACGGCCTGCGCGCCTCGCCGTTCAAGAGCGCCTACGTGTCGGCCAAGCACGGCCTGGAGGGGTTGTCGAAGACGGTCGCGGTGGAGGCCGCCGGCTACGGCGTCACCTCGAACTGCGTCTGCCCGGGCTTCGTGCGGACACCGCTGGTGGAGCGCCAGGTCGCCGAGCAGGCGGAGCTGCACCGGGTGCCGGAGGAGCAGGTCGTGGAGGACGTGCTGCTGGCGCGCACCCCGGTGAAGCGGCTGGTGGAACCGGACGAGGTGGCCGACCTGGTGCACTGGCTCTGCGGCCCGAGCACGGCGTCGATCACCGGCGCCTCGTTCCCGATGGACGGCGGCTGGACGGCGCACTGAGCGGGCGCCGGGTGCACGGCCCGCCGCCGGGCCGTGCACCGCGCGCTGATCAGCGCCCGAGGCGGCCGCGGCCGAGGCGCAGCAGGATCATCGCCAGCTCGCGGCCTTCCGGCCCCAGCTCCCGGTAGCGCGCCAGGACGTCCATCTCGCGGTTGTAGACGATGCGCGGCCCGCCGTCGGCCATCCGGGCTTCGCCGACCTGCCGGGAGACCTCGGCACGGCGCTTGATCAGCCGCAGGATCTCGGCGTCCAGGTGGTCGATCTCCTCGCGGAAGCCGGCGATGGCCTCGGTGGCGGGACGCGCGGGGGCGTCCGGTGCGTCGTTCGGTTCGGGCTGGTGCTGCTCACCGTCCACAGCGGCGTTCATGACTCGTCCTCCGAATCGGCCCCACCCCGGACCGGACATGTGAAACGCCCCGAGTCCGAGGACTCCGGGGCGTCGTAGTGGTGTGCGCGCTCACACGGCTACGGGCGTCGGAATCCCGGTCCGCCCGTAGTAAAAGTTCGCGCAAGCGAGGCGCGTCCGCGTCAGCACGCCGCCAGTCTGCCACAGCCCGAGTGCCGGTGGCCATCCACCGGGACGTCGTTCCCGACCGCTGGGACCGCCGTCGGCGGCCGGGCTGTCGGGGGCGGCCGGTAACGTGGAGCGACGATGAGCACCCTCTTCGATCTCCCGCACGACGGTTCCTCCGATCCCGGTTCCGGCCCGGCGGGGCACGAGCCGGACGCCCTGCTCGCGGGCCTGAACTCGCAGCAGCGCGACGCCGTGGTGCACACCGGTTCCCCGCTGCTGATCGTCGCGGGCGCCGGGTCCGGCAAGACCCGGGTGCTCACCAGCCGCATCGCGCACCTGCTGGCGCAGGGCGTGCACCCCGGCCAGATCATGGCGATCACGTTCACCAACAAGGCCGCCGCGGAGATGAAGGAACGCGTCGCCGACCTGGTGGGCCGCCGGTCGAACGCGATGTGGGTGTCCACGTTCCACTCGATGTGCGTGCGGGTGCTGCGCCGCGAGGCGAAGACGCTGGGCTTGTCGTCGAACTTCTCCATCTACGACTCCGACGACTCCAAGCGGCTCATCACGATGATCGGCCGCGAGCTGGAGCTGGACTCGAAGCGGTACCCGGCGAAGACGTTGTCGATCCACGTGTCCAACCTGAAGAACGAGCTGGTCACGCCGGAGGAGGCCGCCGAGCGCGCCGGCAACGACCTGGAGCGCAAGGTCGCCCAGGTCTACGCCGCCTATCAGCGCAGGCTGGCCGACTCGCAGGCCGTGGACTTCGACGACCTGATCATGCGCACGGTGGATCTGCTGCGCGGCCACCCGGACATCGCCGAGCACTACCGGCGCCGCTTCCGGCACGTGATGGTCGACGAGTACCAGGACACCAACCACGCCCAGTACGCCCTGGTGCGCGAGTTGGTGGGCACCGAGGACACCGAGCTGGGCACTCCGCCCGCCGAGCTGTGCGTGGTCGGTGACGCCGACCAGTCGATCTACGCGTTCCGCGGCGCGACGATCCGCAACATCGAGGAGTTCGAGCGGGACTACCCGCAGGCGCGCTCCATCCTGCTGGAGCAGAACTACCGCTCGACGCAGACGATCCTCACCGCCGCGAACTCGGTGATCCGCCGCAACCCCAACCGCCGGGACAAGCGCCTGTGGAGCGACGCGGGGGACGGCGCCCCGATCGTCGGCTACGTCGGCGACAACGAGCACGACGAGGCCGCGTTCGTCGCGGGCGAGATCGACCGGCTCGTCGACGACGGCGAGGCCACGTTCAACGACATCGCCGTGTTCTACCGGACCAACAACCAGTCCCGGGTGTTCGAAGAGGTCTTCATCCGCCTCGGGCTGCCCTACCGCGTGGTCGGCGGCGTGCGGTTCTACGAGCGCCGCGAGGTCCGCGACGCGCTCGCCTACCTGCGGGTGCTGGACAACCCGGACGACACCGTGAGCCTGCGCCGCATCCTCAACGTGCCCAAGCGGGGCATCGGCGACCGGGCGGAGGCCGTCGTCGCCGCGCACGCCGACCAGGAGCGCACCTCCTTCGCCGCGGCGCTGCGGGCGGCCGCGCAGGGGCGCGTCCCGGCGCTGGCGACCCGCGCGCAGAAGCAGATCGCCGGGTTCGTGGCGCTGCTCGACGAGCTGGGCGAGGTCGCCGCCGAGGCCGACGTGGCCGAGGTGCTCGACGCCGTGCTGGAACGCACCGGCTACCGCGGCGAGCTGGAGGCCAGCGACGATCCGCAGGACGCGACCCGGGTGGAGAACCTCACCGAGCTCGTCACCGTCGCCCGCGAGTTCATCGAAGCCCGCGCGCCGCAGGCGGGCGAGGTCGCCGCCGAGGGCACCGACCCGTCCGCGGAGGCCGTCGTCGCGCCCGCCGAACCGGCCGCGGAGGACGCCGAGGAGCAGGACCTCGGACTGCCCGCCGACGACTCGCTCGCCGCGTTCCTGGAACGGGTGTCGCTGGTCGCCGACGCCGACTCGCTGCCCGAGTCCGGCGACGGCGTGGTCACCCTGATGACGCTGCACACCGCGAAGGGCCTGGAGTTCCCGGTGGTGTTCTCCACCGGCTGGGAGGACGGGATCTTCCCGCACATGCGGGCGCTGAGCGATCCGGCGGAGCTCGCCGAGGAGCGCAGGCTCGCCTACGTGGGCATCACCCGCGCCCGGCAGCGGCTGTACCTGTCGCGGGCGCTGATGCGCTCCGCGTGGGGGCAGCCGATGGCGAACCCCGCGTCCCGGTTCCTCACCGAGATCCCGGACGAGCTGATGCAGTGGCGGCGCATCGAGCCGGAGCGGGCCGCACCGCAGGTGCGCAGCACCTGGGGCGGTCGCGGCGGGTTCGACCGGGGCGGTTCGGACTCGGCGCAGGCCTCGGTGGCCTCGCGCGGCCTGCGCAGCACCGGGGCGCCCGGCTGGAAGGACACCGTCGCCATCAAGCTGGACGCCGGGGACCGGGTCACGCACGACAAGTACGGCCTCGGCACGGTGCTGGCGACCGAGGGGGAGGGGCCGCGGGCCACCGCGACCATCGACTTCGGCAGCGCGGGCACGGTCCGGCTCATGCTCATCGGCAGCGTGCCGATCACCAAGCTCTGACCCGGCCCGCGGGTCCTCAGCCGAAGTGCATGCTGAGGACGAGGGCCATCCTGCGGAACGCGGGGACCTTGCCCATGCCGCGGACCAGGGCCCGGTACGCCGGGCCGAGGCGTTCCAGGCCGGGGATGTCGAAGAAGGTGCGCTCCTCGTCGAGGACCAGTCCGGGCACGGCCCGCTCCAGCTCGGCGCCGCCGCGCACGCCCCAGGTGAGCCGGGCTCCCGCCGCGCGCACCGCGCCGTTGAGCCGGTGCGCCCACCGCGTCGCCAGCGGGCTCTGCACGTCGCAGATCAGGTGCCCGCTGGGGAAGTGCTCGGTGATGCGGCGCAGCAGCGCGGTCCCGTCCGCCTCGGTGAGGTACATCAGCAACCCTTCGGCGACGACCAGCGCCGGCCGGTCGCCCGGGACGTCGCGCAGCAGGTCGGGCGCGGTGACCGAGGTGCCGAGGACGTGGTGGTGCGCCCGCGCTGGGTAGATCCGCTCCCGCAGGTCGATGACCTCGGGGAAGTCGACGTCGTACCACTCGGTGCTCGGCGGCGGGTCGAGCCGCTGCCCGCGGCTGTCCAACCCGCAACCGAGGTGCAGCACGGTCACGTCCGGGTTCGCGGCGAGCCGCACCGCGGTGAGGTCGTCGAACAGCCGCCCGCGCAGCGCCACCGACAGCGCGTCGTTCCCGCGCAGCCCGGTGGCGTCGAAGTCGTGGTCGATGCGGCGCACGGCCTCCTCGGCGTAGGGGTCGTGCAGCACCGGGTTCGCGGTGCGGCTGTGCAGCGCGCGTCCGTAGAGGGTGGCGAGCATGGTGGCACGCGCACCGGTGAAGTCGGCCTTCTCGCGGTTCATCGCCGTTCTCCCAGGTGAGAGGTACCTGCGGAGCTCAAGCTACGCGCGTTTCACAACATCGTGAATAAAGGAAGCGTATGAATCGGGGACGTGGACGAGGGCGACCGGACCCGGCGGACAGGTTCGTGGAGCGCTTCGCGCTGGACCCCGCCGGGACGCCGCGGATGGCGGCCAGGGGTTCGCCGAGCTGCCGATCGCGCACGCTCGCCGCCGGTGTCGACGCGGTCGGCGCGGACACCGAGGCCGGTCGGCGCCTGGACGAGACGTGCCGCTTCTTCGCCTTCCTCCGCGCGGAGCTGCCCGCGCTGGTGCGGCGGTGGCGCGCGCAGCGGTGACCGGGCGCCGAACGGCCGGAGCGGACGGCGCGCCGGACCGTCACCGGCCTGGCGGGTCGTCCGCTCGCGGAACCGGGTGGATCAGGTGACGTCCACGCCGCGGGCGCTCAGCCACGGCAGCGGGTTGATCTTCTTGCCGCTGGCGTTCCACACCTCGAAGTGCAGGTGGGTGCCGGTGGAGAAGCCGCGGTTGCCCATGGTGGCGATCTGGTCGCCCGCCTTCACCTTCTCGCCCTCGCTGGCGGTGATGGTGTTGACGTGGCCGTAGACGGTGATCGTGCCGTCCTCGTGCTGCACGCGCACCCACAGGCCGAAACCGCTCGCCGGGCCCGCGTCGATGACCACGCCGTCGGCGGCGGAGACGATCGGGGTGCCCTTGCTGTTGGCGATGTCGATGCCGTAGTGCGTGGTGCCCCAGCGGCCGCCGAAGCCGGAGGTGAAGGTGCCCTCGGCCGGAGCGACGATCTTCGGTCGCTTGGCCTCCTCCTCGGCGGCGATGCGGGCGGCTTCCTCCTCCGCGCGCTGCTCGGAGATGCGCTCGCTCTTGGCCAGCTTCTCGACTTCGGAGTCGGCGCTGCTGACCTTGGCGACCGGCAGCATCTCCGGGGCCGGGGCGGAACCGCCCATGCCGCGGGAGGAGTCGTCGGTGGCGGAGCTGAAGGAAGCGGCCGCGTCCTGACCGGAGGCGAGGGGGGTGATGCCGTCCTGGTCGGGGGCCGGTTCGCCGCTGGCCATCGACTGACCTGCGGCGGCGAACGCGCCTGCGGCGACGGCTGCGACGACGAGTCGGCCGCGGATGACCGAAGGCGGGGTGGAGATCCGCCGCTGGCGCTGCTGCGGAAGATCGTGCGGGGACGACTCCTCGGCGATCGGGGCGCCGCCGGGGGAGCGGTGTCGAGACAAGGCCTGCCCTTCCGTCTCGGGGAGTCCGGTCACTGGCTCCCGGACGGGGTTCCGGGGCGCCGGTCGGGGTAACCGGCGGTCGTGATCGGACCGTGACAACGGACCGGGGGACAGTAACCAGGCTGATCCCCTAGGGGCAAATCCCGATCAGTGGTCGTTTGCTCACGGAGCGTGTTCACTGCTGGGCGGCCGGGAGTGGCCGCGCGCGGCGGGGCGGCGCGGCGTGCGGTGTTACCGAGTGGCACTGCCTGGCGGTTCGTGATCGAGGAAGTCGGTCCCGTTCGGGCTAGGGGAACGGGGTGGTTCCGCTTCGGGCAGTGATGCGACACGCCCAAGAGTGACGCAAGTCACAGAAAAAACAGCGCAACGCACTCAACCTCGATGACCCGTACGAGGCCTCAAGCCGGACAACCCGCCCAGTGATCCCACTATTCCCGGACCGCCGGAACCGGCCCCGGCGCGACCGCCGACCCGGCGCAACCGCCGCCCGGGCCCGAAACGCCGACACCGTGCGTAGCCGCCGCGGATCCCCGGCGGGACCCGGGGCGATCAGTTGCTAGCGTCGGCGCGGTGAGTGCCCGGCCCGATCTCCCGTTCGAATCCCCGGAGACGCAGATGAGCCGCCCGACGGCGCCCGACCCCGCCGGTCCGCCGACCGGCCTCACCGCGGCGATCGCGCTGTCCGCGCTCGGCGCGCTGCTCACCGCGTTCGCCCCGCTGCTCGGACTGGTCGCGCCGGACATGCCGGCTGCGTTCACCTCCTGGCCGTGGCTGCTGGTCCCCGCGCTGGTCCCGGCGGTGCTCGCCGCGGTGTTCCGCGGCAGCCGGCCCGCGCTGGCCGCCGCCGTGCTGCTCGGGCCCGCGGTGCTCGCGCCCGGACGCCTGGTGCAGGACGCGCAGCTCCTCGTCGACGCGGGCCTCGCCGCGCGCCCCGAACTGCTGCTGCCCGACACCCTCGACCCGCTCGGCGCCGCGCCCGGCACCTGGGTGCTGCTGGCCGGGCACCTGCTGGCCCTCGCCGCCGGCGTGCTCGCACTGATCACCGGACGCGGGCTGTTCGACCACGCCGACGGGGCCTCCGACGCCTTCGGCTCCTTCGGGGAGGACGCCTTCGCGGGCAGCTCCGTCGCCGAGGCCGCCGCCGACGGCGGCTCCGGGCGCGGTCGCGCGGGCGCGCGCAGGCAGGGACTGCTCGCGCTGGTGCTGTGCGCGACCGCGATCGCCGCCGTCGGGCTGCTGATGGGGCCGTTCACCTCCGACGACCCGTACCTGCTGGCCAAGCCCGCCGTGGAGGCGCCGGTCGCGGTCGCGATCGGCAGCCTGCTGCTGGCGATCGCCGTGCCCGCGGCCGCCGGGTTCATGGCCGGGTCCGCCGACCGCGACCTGGTGCGCGGCGGGCTGCTCGGCCTCGCCGCCGGGCTCGCCGCCGTCGCGGTGCCGCCGCTGGTCGCGGTGGCGCTGCTGCCCCGGCTGCACTTCGGCTGGGGACCGGCGCTCGTGCTGGCCGCCGCGCTCGTGCTGGTCGGCCTCGCCGTCGAAGGCGGGCGCGACCCCGCCCGGAACTCCGGGGAGGTGCGGCTGCCCGCGCTGACCAGGTTGCTGCGCGCCGCCGGTGCGCTCGCGCTGCTCGCCGGTGCGCTGGCCGTCGTCGGCGCGCTCACCCCGCACCTGCGGATGCCCAGCTGGATCGACGACCCCTCGGTGTACCCGGCGCGGCTGCTGTGGCCCGGCGGCGTGCTGCTGGTGCTGCTCGGCGCGGCCCTGCTCGTGCCGTCGATCGCCGCCGCGGTGCGCCCCGCGCTGACCGCGGCCTGGGCGGCGCTGCCGCTGGCCGGGGCCGCCGCGCTGGACAGCGTGCTCACCTCCACCCAGGTCGCGGGCGCCGACGCGGCGCCGGGCGCGTGGGCGTCCGGCGCGGCCATGGTGTTCGCGCTGCTCGCCGCGATCACCGCGGCGCTGGCCGGCGGGGTGGAACGCGAAGAGGTGGACCTGGCCGAACCGGACTGGCAGCCGGAGCGCGGCGCGGACGTGGACCTCGCCGAGCGGAGCTGGCGGCCGGTGGTCGCGGTGCCCGCGGCGCTCGCCGCGCTGCTGGGGCTGGCCGCGGTGCTGCTGCCGGTGCTGTCCGCTCCCGACTACACCGCGCCGGGCGTGTTCACCCGGTTCGGCACCGCTTCCTGGGGGCTGATCGGCGCCGGAGTCGCGGTGCTGGTCGCGACGGTGCTCGCCGTCCGCAGCAGGCCCGCGCGGGCGGCGGCGCTGCTCGTCGGCGCGGCGCTGGTGATGGTGGTGCGGGCGCTGGAGTTCCCGCTCACCGCGGGGCGCGCCGCGGACGCCACGCCGGGGCCGGGGCTCTGGTGCGCGGTGGCCGCGGCGGTCGTGCTGCTGATCACCGCGCTGCTCGCGGGCCGCTCCGCCGAACGCTGAGGGTCCGCCCGAGTGGTGCCCGCCGCCGAGTGCCGAACCCGGCTGGGCGGCGCCTGCGCCGAGTGCCGAACTCCCGCCGGGGCGGCGCTTGCCGCCGCGCGCTGAACCCGCCGGGGCCGTGCCTGCCACCGGGCGGTCGTGCCGCTGTGCGCTGGACCCGCTTGGGCGGCGCTGCCGCCCGGCGCGGGCGCGGTGCGCCGCGGAGCCGCGAAATCCGGCGGAGCGCAAAAAGGGGCGAAATTCCGCGCCGGAGCCCCTTGACGGTCGCCGAGGCGGTGTTCCGTTCGTCACTCCGCGGCGCCGTCCAGCGGTTTTCCCACTGCGAAATCCCCGGTCCGGATGCATCCACCTGCGGCGATCGGGCGAGCGGGGTGAGCCAGTTCACCGGGTGCGGCGCACCGGCCGTCCTCGCAGGTCGCTATGGTCGCCCAGTCCGACACCGACGTCGCAGGAGAGTCGAGTGGACCTGTACGAGTACCAGGCGAAGGAACTCTTCGCTTCCCACGGAGTGCCGACGCTGCCCGGTTCCGTGGCCACCAATCCCGAAGAGGCCAAGGCAGCCGCCGACGAACTCGGCGGGCCCGTGGTGGTCAAGGCCCAGGTGAAGACCGGGGGCCGCGGCAAGGCCGGCGGCGTCAAGCTGGCCGAGACGCCGGACGAGGCCCAGACCAAGGCCGAGGCGATCCTCGGCTTGGACATCAAGGGCCACGTGACGCGTCGTGTGCTGATCACGACCGCCTCCGACATCGCCGACGAGTACTACTTCTCCTTCCTGCTCGACCGCGCCAACCGGAACTTCCTGGCGATGGCCTCGGTCGAGGGTGGGATGGAGATCGAGGAAGTCGCCGCGACCAAGCCCGAGGCGCTGGCGCGCATCGCGATCGACCCGATCCAGGGCGTGGACGCCGCCAAGGCGCGCGAGATCGTCGAGGCCGCGAAGTTCCCGGCAGAGGTCGCCGACCAGGTCGTCGACGTGATCGTCAAGCTGTGGGAGACCTTCGTTTCGGAGGACGCCACGCTGGTCGAGATCAACCCGCTGGTCAAGGACCCGCAGGGCAAGATCATCGCGCTGGACGGCAAGGTCACGCTGGACGAGAACGCCGCGTTCCGGCAGCCGAAGCAGGCCGAGCTGGTCGACGCCGAGGCGGAGGATCCGCTGGAGGCGAAGGCCAAGGCCAAGGGCCTCAACTACGTCAAGCTCGACGGCGAGGTCGGCATCATCGGCAACGGCGCGGGCCTGGTCATGTCCACGCTGGACGTGGTGGCCTACGCGGGCGAGGCGCACTCGAACGTGAAGCCGGCCAACTTCCTGGACATCGGCGGCGGCGCGTCCGCGGAGGTCATGGCGGCCGGGCTGGACGTCATCCTCGGCGACAACGACGTGAAGTCGGTGTTCGTCAACGTCTTCGGCGGGATCACCGCCTGCGACGCCGTGGCCAACGGCATCGTGCAGGCGCTGAAGATCCTGGGTGACGACGCGACCAAGCCGCTGGTCGTCCGGCTCGACGGCAACAACGTCGAGGAAGGCCGGCGCATCCTGGCCGAGGCGAACCACCCGCTGGTCACCTTGATCGACACGATGGACGGCGCGGCCGACAAGGCCGCCGAACTTGCTGCTGCGGGGGCGTGACCCATGGCCATCTTCCTCAACGAGAACAGCAAGGTCATCGTCCAGGGCATCACCGGCTCCGAGGGCACCAAGCACACCGCGCGGATGCTGAAGTCCGGCACCGACATCGTCGGTGGCGTGAACGCCCGCAAGGCCGGGCAGACCGTCGAGATCGAGGGCAAGGAGCTCACGGTCTACGGCTCGGTCGCCGAGGCGATCAAGGAGACCGGCGCCGACGTGTCGGTGCTGTTCGTGCCGCCGAAGTTCGCCAAGGACGCGGTCGTCGAGGCCATCGACGCCGAGATCCCGCTCGCCGTGGTGATCACCGAGGGCATCCCGGTGCACGACTCCGCCTACTTCTGGGCGCACGCGAACGCCACCGGGAACAAGACCCGCATCGTCGGGCCGAACTGCCCCGGCGTGATCTCGCCCGGCAAGTCCAACGCGGGCATCATCCCGGCGGACATCACCGGCCCCGGCAAGATCGGCCTGGTGTCGAAGTCGGGCACGCTGACGTACCAGATGATGTACGAGCTGCGCGACATCGGTTTCTCCACCGCGGTCGGCATCGGCGGTGACCCGATCATCGGCACCACGCACATCGACGCGCTCCAGGCGTTCCAGGACGACCCGGAGACCGAGGCGATCGTGATGATCGGCGAGATCGGTGGCGACGCCGAGGAGCGGGCCGCCGACTACATCAAGGCGAACATCACGAAGCCGGTGGTCGGCTACGTCGCGGGCTTCACCGCGCCGGAGGGCAAGACCATGGGCCACGCGGGCGCCATCGTGTCCGGTTCCTCGGGCACCGCGGCCGCGAAGAAGGAGGCCCTGGAGGCCGCCGGCGTCAAGGTCGGCAAGACCCCCAGCGAGACCGCGAACCTGATGCGCGAGATCGTCAAGGGCTGAGCTCCACCCCTTCCGGGGCCCGGGGCCCCCCCCCCCCCCCGGGGCCCCCCCCCGGCACGCCCCAGCCTGGACTCCTCGCCCACGCGCGCCCCCCCCCCCCCCCCCCCCCGGCGCGCCCCCCCCCCCCCCCCCCCCCCCCCCCCCCCCCCCCGTTCGCGCTTCCGGGGTGAACTTCTCCACAGCCGCCAACCGGACCGGGTTCCGGGCGCGCGCCGGGTCGGGCGGGGGACGGGCCCGCCGCCGGGTGGCCGGTGACCGGGGCGTACGGGATCGGGCGGGTCGGAAACGGATGATCCGTACCCGTTCGGTGGCCGAATCACAGTCCGATACCGTTTCGAGTGTCACTCTTCCGGGAGACACTGGTGTTCGCCCGGCCCTCGGCGAGGAGGAGTCCTCTCAACCATGTCCACGCCCTACGGTGCACCGCCGCCCCACCAGCAGGCACCTCCGCACGCAGGGCCTCCTCGTGCGGAGCCGCCGCAGCCCGGCAACGCGGGTGGCACCGACCTCAAGTCCATCCTGCCGCTCGTGGCCGCGGGCGCCGGGCTCATCGCCTTCGTGCTCGGGTTCTTCGACCAGGCCGCGGCCGGGCTGATGGCGGGCACGGCCGGGCTCGCCATCGTCGGGACCGCGGTGCTGATGGGGCTGCGGCTGCTGCCGAAGGCCCCCAACGTGCTGCCCGCCGCCGCCCCGCTCGCCGTCTACGGCGCGCTCGCGGTGCTGCTGGCCGTGATCGCCGGACTCGCCGGGGGCATCGCGATCGTCCAGCTCGTGCTGGCCCTCGTGCAGGCCGCCGTGGTCGTCGTGCTGCTGCTCGCCGAAGCGGAGGTCGTCGCGCTGCCCAGCGGTGGCGCCAGGACCCCCGACCCCCGCGGTCGTCAGCAGGGCCCCGGTACCGGCCCGTTCCCGCCGCTCGGCCAGCCGGGACCCGGCGGTCCCGGTGTCCAGGGGCCCGGTGCCCAGGGACCAGGTGTGCAGGGCGGCCCCGGGCCGCAGGGTCCCGGTGGCCAGCCGCAGCAGCCGTGGGGACCGCCGCCGGGTCAGCCCGGTTTCGGCGGGCCGCAGGGCGGGCCCGGTCAGCCGCAGCAGCCCCAACCCGGCCAACCCCAGCCCGGCCAACCCCAGCCCGGCCAGCCCCAGCCCGGCCAAGCCCAGCAAGGTCAGCCCGGGGGGTACCCCGGCCCCGGCCAGGGCCCGGGTGGGGCTCCCGGCCAGCCCGGCCCCGCTTACGGGCAGGGCGCGCCCGGTGGTTACGGGCAGGGACCCGGCGGCGGCTACGGCGGCCCCACCGGTTCCGGCGGCTACGCCCAGCAGGGCCCGGACAGCCCCGCGGGCGGCTCGCCCGCGGGTGACCCCGGCCCGGCCTCCGCGCCGCAGCCCCAGGTCACCGACGGCCCGGAAGGCACCCGGCAGATGCCGTACCCCGGCCAGAACTGACCCGACGCACCCTCGGAGGGGGGCCGCCGGCGCCGGCGCCCCGCGCCCGCCCGGCGGCGCGGCCGCGGGTGCAACGGCGCGGCGCGCGGTGGGCGCCCACCCCGACCCGCCCGGCCCGGTCCGCCCCCGGGCTGCGGCCGACCCCCCCCCACACCCCCCCCCCCCCCCCCCGGGGGGGCGCCGCCCCCCCCCGGGGGGGGCGCCCTTCGCGCGTTCTCCGCCTTCTCTCCAGCGGTGAAGCCGTGAGCGGCGACCACGCAGCCCGGCCACCCGCCCCACCTCGCAGAACGAGCCCGGAGACACCGACAGAGACGAACTCTGCGTGATCGTCGTCGCTCGATGGGCGGACGCTGCGGCGCGTCACGGGGTGAAAGCGCCGGGGCCGGTGCGAGATTCGGCCGCATGCCGCTGATCGAATCGCCGTCCGATCCGGACCTGGTGCCCGAAGACGACGCCGAGCACCGCGAACCGATCGGCGCGCTCCGCCTCGGCGCGGTCGCGGCGGCCACGGTGCTCGCCGGCTACCTGCTGTCCGCGACGTTGCTCGCGCTCGCCACCGGCACCGCGAGCGGCCCGGAGATCGGCGCCGGCACCCTGCTGGCCGCGGCCGTGCCGGGCTGGCTGGTGGCGCACCAGGTGCCCCTGGTGGTGCTCGGGGCCCCGCTGTCGGTGCTGCCGTTCCTGCCCACCGCCGCGCTCGGGCTGCTGATCGCCGCGATCACGGCGGCCTTCCTGCGCCGCACCGGCTTCGACACCGCGCGCGACGCCGTCCGGGTGATCGGCGCGGTGGCGGCCGGGCACGCGGTGCTCGGCGCCGTGCTGGCCGCGCTGCTCAGCGGTGCCGTCGACGCCTCGGTGCCGGGCGCTTTCCTGCGCTGCGGGCTGGTCGCGGCCGCGGGTTCGGCGGCCGGGGCCTGCCGCGCCGGGGAGCTCCCGGCCGCGGTGCGGCGGCTCGCCGGGCCGACGATCAGCGCGGGGCTGCGCGGCGCGCTGCTGGTGTCGGCGTGCGTGCTCGTCGCCGGTGCGCTGGTGGCGGTCGTGGCGCTGTGCCTGTCCGCGGCGCGCGCCGGGGAGGTGCTGGGCCGCGCGGGCACGGCCGGTGACGCGTTCGGCCTGCTGCTGCTGTCGCTGCTGTACCTGCCGAACGCGGCGCTCGCCGGGTGGTCCTTCGCGGCCGGTCCGGGGATCAGCGTCGGCGGGTTGACCGCGCGGTTCTACGAGACCGCGCCGGGAGCGGTCCCGGACGTGCCGCTGCTGGCGGCGCTGCCGACCGGCGCCGCAGCCTGGTGGTGGCCGGTGGTGCTGGTGCTGCCGGTGGCCGCGGGCGCGGTCGTCGGTCTGCGCTGCGGCCGGGAGCTGGACCAGGCGCGGCGCCCGGCGGCGGTCGCGGTGGCCGCGGCGGTCGCGTCGTTCGGCGTGCTGGTGGTCGCGGCCCTGGCCGGGGGGAGCGCGGGCGGCGGGCCCTTCGACCCGATCTCGCTGCATTCCCCGGCGCTCGCCCTCGTCACGTTCGGCTGGGTGCTGGTGCCCGCGCTGCCCGCGGTGTGGCTGTTCCCCGTGCCCTGGCGGCCGGTGGACGAGTTCGCGGCGGAGCTCGACGGCGCCGCCGACCCCGACGACGAGGAGCGGGCCGAGCTCGGCGGTGCGGACGGCATCGGCCTCGACGGCGGGGACGACGTGGACCTCGACGACGAGGATCCGGACGGCGCGGCCGAGGAGGTCGACGAGTGGGACGGCGTCGACGAATGGGACGGCGCCGACGAGCCGGACGATCCGGACGAGCTCGACGAGGAAGCCGGCGAACCGGCCGACGAGTCCGGCTCCGGCGGCCCGGCCGCCGCAGACCCCGGGTTCGAGTTCGACGAGGCGGAGTGGGCCGACCTCGTGCGCCGCGCGCAGGAGGCCGAGGAACCCGACCAGGCCCGGTCCTGGTCCGGCGACATCCACGGCGACGCCGACGTCCCCGAACCCCGCCCTCGCGACGATGCGTCCCGGACCGCCGACGACGACGCGGACGGCCCGGCCTCCCGCTGACCGGTGCGGTGAGGGCTGGGCCACTCGCCCGGGACCTGGCCGAGTCCCGCACCGGGCCGCCGCCTACGCTGCTCGGTGAGATCGTGACCAGGCACTGTCAGGAGTCAGAGCTGAGCACCCCCGCATCGAACGCGGCCTCCGCAGCACGACCGGACCCTGCCCCCGGCACTCCCGAACCGGACCCGTCCGCGCGACCGCAGACGCGGTTCCGCCCCGGCGATCCGGCCCGCGTGGTCGTGCTGGTCTCCGGTTCCGGAACCCTGCTGCAAGCCCTCCTCGACGCCACCGCGCGCCCCGGCTACCCGGTGCGCGTCGTGGCGGTCGGCGCCGACCGGCCCGGCATCGAAGGTCTCGCGCGCGCCGAGCGCGCCGGCATCCCGACCTTCGTGCGCCGCGTCGCCGACCACGCGACCCGGCAGGACTGGGACGAGGCGCTGACCGAGGCGTGCGCCGAGCACGAACCGGACCTCGTGGTGTCCGCCGGTTTCATGAAGCTCGCCGGGGAGCGCTTCCTCGCCCGCTACGGCGGCCGCTACTTGAACAGCCACCCGGCACTGCTGCCCGCGTTCCCCGGCATGCACGGGGTGCGCGACGCCCTCGCGCACGGGGTGCGGGTCACCGGCTGCACGCTGTTCGTGGTCGACGCCGGGGTGGACACCGGGCCGATCCTGGCGCAGGAGGCGGTGCCGGTGCTGCCCGACGACGACGAGGCGAGCCTGCACGAACGCATCAAGGCGGTCGAGCGGTCGCTGCTCGTGGAGACCGTGGAACAGCTCGCGCGGCACGGCTGGACCGTGCAGGGACGGAAGGTGGAAATCCCGTGACCGAGAACTCGCAGGAACGGCGGCCGGTGCGCCGGGCGCTGATCGGCGTGTCCGACAAGTCCGGCCTGCTGGACCTGGCCACCGGGCTGCACGCGGCAGGCGTCGAGATCGTCTCGACCGGTGGCACGGCGCGCGCCCTCGCCGACGCCGGCGTGCCGGTCACCCCGGTCGAGGAGCTCACCGGGTTCCCGGAGGCCCTCGACGGCCGGGTCAAGACGCTGCACCCGCGGGTGCACGCGGGCCTGCTCGCGGACCTGCGCCGACCGGAGCACGCCGACCAGCTCGCCGAACTGGACATCCCGCCGTTCGACCTGCTGGTGGTCAACCTGTACCCGTTCGTGCGCACCGTCGCCTCCGGCGCGGCGCCCGACGAGGTCATCGAGCAGATCGACATCGGCGGCCCCGCCATGGTGCGCGCCTCGGCGAAGAACCACGCCAACGTGGCCGTCGTCGTCGACCCCGGCAAGTACGAGTGGCTGCTGGAGCAGGTGCGCGCCGGTGGCTTCACGCTGCCCGAGCGCGTCGAGCTGGCCGCGGAGGCGTTCCGGCACACCGCGTCCTACGACGTGGCCGTCGCGGGCTGGATGAGCCGGGTGCCCACCGGGGACGACGCCGCGTTCCCCGGCTGGCTCGGCGAGACCTGGGAGCGGCGCTCCGCGCTGCGCTACGGCGAGAACCCGCACCAGGCCGCCGCGCTGTACGTCTCCGGCGGGGAGGCCACCGGGCTCGCCGCCGCCGCGCAGCTGCACGGCAAGGAGATGTCGTACAACAACTACGTGGACGCCGACGCCGCGTGGCGCGCCGCCCACGACCACGACCGGCCCTGCGTGGCGATCATCAAGCACGCCAACCCCTGCGGCATCGCCGTCGCCGAGGGCATCGCCGACGCGCACCGCAAGGCCCACGAGTGCGACCCGGTGAGCGCCTTCGGCGGCGTCATCGCGGCGAACCGCGAGGTCACCGTGCCGATGGCCGAGCAGATCGCGGAGGTGTTCACCGAGGTCGTGGTGGCCCCCGGTTACGCCGACGGCGCGGTCGAGGTGCTGGCCCGGAAGAAGAACGTCCGGGTGCTCACCGCGCAGCCGCCGCGTTCCGGCCGGGTCGAGATGCGGGCCATCTCCGGCGGGACGCTCGTGCAGCAGTCCGACGCGATCGACGCCGACGGGGACGACCCGGCGAACTGGACGCTCGCCGTGGGGGACCCGGCGGACGAGGCCACGCTCGCGGACCTGCGGTTCGCCTGGCGCGCCTGCCGCGCGGTGAAGTCGAACGCGATCCTGCTGGCCGACGACGGCGCCACGGTCGGCGTCGGCATGGGCCAGGTCAACCGGGTGGACTCGGCGCGGCTCGCGGTGGCGCGGGCCGGGGAGCGGGTCTCCGGTTCGGTGGTCGCCTCCGACGCGTTCTTCCCGTTCGGCGACGGGCCGCAGGTGCTCGTCGACGCCGGGGTGCGGGCGATCGTGCAGCCGGGCGGCTCGGTGCGGGACGAGGAGACGGTCGAGGTGTGCCGGGCGGCGGGGATCCCGCTGTACCTGACGGGCACCAGGCACTTCGCCCACTGATCTGCTGCGCCCGGTCCGGTCGGCCGGGGTGGTGCTCCGGGGAGGGGCGGTGCGGGGCGTCGGGTCCGCGCCCCCCCCCGTCTCGTGGGCCCCGGGTTGGGGGGGGGGGGGGGGGGGGTGGGCAGCCCACCGGCCGCGTAGTTCGTCAGGTGGGCGGAGAACACGA
>NZ_JAIUKC010000113.1:0-43436 GCF_020177435.1 Saccharopolyspora sp. 7B
GGGGCCGGGTCGGGACGGGACGGGGCCGGGTCGAGACGGGGCCGGGTCGAGACGGCGCCGGGTCGAGATGACGCCGAGTCAAGACGTCGATGAGTCGAGACGGCGACATGTCGACAAATCGGCATGAGGCCCGGCGACTCCCGGATCACGTCCCCCGCGCAGCGTTCGCCGCAACTCCAACCACCGAACTCCGGAACGTTCCCACCCTTTCGGGGGTAGTTCTCGACCAAGTGGCATCCGCGCGACGCGGCCGCGCGTCAGACTGGATGAGTTGCTGCTCGCCGGTATCGCGCCACCGGCGATCGCAACCCCCAGGCGCCGGCCGTGACGCCCCCCGTGCGGCCGGCCCCTGGTCCCACTCCCGGGGAGCTCAGCGATCCCGCTTCAGGCCCAGGGCGTTCAAGGTGCCTTCGACGGGACCGGGCTTGTGGTCCGGCAGCAGCTCGGGGGCGTGCTCGCGCACCGCGTCCAGCACCTGCCCCGCCGACGGGTTCACCGCCGTCCAGTCGCCCAGCACGACCGTCGGCACCGTCTCGTTGCCGTCGGCGATCGAGCGGACCACCGCGGCCGCGTCCTGCTCCTGCCAGATGTCGACGTCCCGGTACTCCAGGCCCTGGCGCCGCAGGCCAGCCCGCAGCGACGTGCAGAACGGGCAACCCGGCCTGGTGTAGACGATCAGCTCCGCGGCGCCCATCGGCCGCACCTCCCTGCTTCCGGGCCGGAGCCCGTTGCCGTGATGTTCTCGTGCGCGCAGTGGTCCCCGCGTCCCCGGCTTCCGACGCGACCGCGTCCACCGGGAACGGCGTTCCCGAGCCCGGCGCTCCGGTTCCCGGGTGGCCCGGGCCCGCTCCCACGGTCGGGCGATCACCGACGAGTGATCCACTGGCCTCCACCGCGCAACGCCACCGCCGCTCGGCTTATTCCTGATCACCGAAACGGGCGTTCCACCGGTCCGGCCGCTACGACCCGTTACGGTGCCCGTGACGTCCCGATCCGCGCCGCAGCGCCAGCACCAGCGGCAGCACTCGATGGAGCGACCGCATGACGAGCCAGGGCACCCGGCGCGAACGCATCCGTGCGGCCACCGATCTGGAGATCCTCGAACACGCGCGCGCCCTGCTCATCGCGCAGGGGCGGGACGCGGTGACGTTGCGCGCCATCGCCCGCGAGCTCGGCATCACCGCGCCCGCGCTGTACCGCTACTACGACTCGCGGGAAGACCTGCTGCGCAGGCTCGGCGACGACGTCTGCACCGACCTGGTCGACGAGCTCAACGAACGGCTGGAGCAGGTGGACCCGGCTGATTTCCGCGGCAAGCTCAACGCGGTCTGCCACGGGTTCCGCCGCTGGGCGCTCGCCCACCCGAAGGAGTTCGCGCTGGTGTTCGCCACGCGGTCCGACGAGACCGGCGAACCGGGTGCGTCGGCGCGCGGCGACGGCTCGGACGACCGGTTCGCCGGGGTGTTCATGAGCGTCATCGGGCCGCTCATGGTCGAAGCGACCACGCTCGTGCGGCACGACGCCGCGCCCGCCGACCTGCAGGCCGAGCTCGCCGCCAACCAGCGGGCCCTCGCGCACGCCTTCGCCGAGGACGTCCCCGAGAGCGCCTACGACACCGATGCGGTGTTCGTGCTGCTGCGCTGGTGGGTGCGGTTGTACGGGCACGTGGCGCTGGAGGTGTTCGGGCGGTTCCCGTTCGCGCTGGTCAACTCGGACCGCTTGTACGAGTCGCAGCTCGACGAGCTGGCCGCGGAGATCGGCATCGCCTGATCCGGGCGAGAACGCTCCGCGGCGCGATCCGGTTGCCCGCCGGTCCGGGATCTCACTCCTGCCCGGCCGGGGGCATCCTCGGCCGGTGCCGCGCGTCTTGTGGTCGAGGAACACGACGACCGCCAGGAGGCACCACATGCTCAGCACCGCGAAGTTCCGCCGCGTCGCCACCGCCACCGCGCTCAGCGCCCTGGTCGGCGGAGGTGCGCTGCTCACCGCGGGCGCGGCAGCCGCCGCGGACGCCCCCGAGTACCCCTGGTGCACGCCGGGTGACCTGGACGTCTCGGTGGCGGAGGGCCACGCGCCGGACGACGGGCGGCTGTTCGCTATCACCTTCGCGGCGAAGCCCGGGGTGTCCTGCGAGGTCGAGGGCGCGCCGTCGTCCCTGATCTTCTTCGACGGAGAGGCGCAGCAGCCCGTCGAGGTGATCAGCCCCGAGCCGGGTTCCGCGCAGCGGTACACGATCGACGAGCAGCACCCCGGCGTCGCCTACGTGGCCACCCCGCCGGAGTCCTCCGACCCGATCCCGGTATCGACGGCCCAGCTCACCCTGCCGCAGGGCGGCGGGATCGGCGTCGACTGGCCGAGCGCGATCGACGGCCCCCTCCACGTCGGCGACATCGGCCCGGCGGTGAGCTGACGAGGGCCCTCGCAGCCGCGGGCCGCCGGAGCACGAACCACCCGCGGGTTCTCGACGGGATCCGTGCGAGCACGGCGCCGTCGCCCGTGGCGCGGCCACCGGTGAACGTTCCCGCAGCGGGACGGCCAACCGGGGTTCCGCCAGGCTCGGCGCGAGGCGGGTTCGGCAGCGGGGTGCGCGGCCGGGGGACCGGGAGAGGGGAACGGTTCCCCGGCCGCGCGTGTGACACCCCTGCTTCCCGGTCCCCACCGGGTTTCTCCGCGATTCGGACCGAGGCCGCATTCTTCGGGGTGGTGCGGATCGGGGTCCGAATCGGACAGGATCGTCGGCTCAGTAGCCGAAGTCCTGGGTCCAGGTCGAGCCGCCGTCGTCGATGCCGACGCCGATGCTCTTGAGCGAGCAGTTCAGGATGTTGCGCTTGTGCCCGTCGGACTTCATCCAGGCGTCCATGACCTGTTCGGCGCTGCGCTGCCCCTGGGCGATGTTCTCGGCGCCGGCGGACGGGTGACCGGCCTTCTTGATCCGCTGGTCGAAGGTGACGCCTTCCGGCGTGGTGTGCGAGAAGTAGCCGCGGGTGGCCATGTCGGAGCTGTGCCCGGTGGCGGCTTCGGCGAGCCGCTGGTCTGCGGTGACCGGCCCGCAACCGGCGTTCGCCCGCTGTTCGTTCACCAGCTCGACGACGCGCTGCTGCTGCCCGGTGTCGGCGGCGAACGCTTGAGCCGGAACCGCGATCCCGGCCCCGAGCGCCACTGCCGCGAGACCCGAAGCGATTACGGAACGTTGCGAATTGGTCCATGCCATGGGGCCGAAAGCTACCCAAGGCGAGTGAGATTGTTCCGTTATATGTGCGCCAAGGCACAGATCAAGACACTATCCGTGCTCAAAGTCGTTCCGATCTTTTCACCCATATGGGCGTAGATCAATTCCTCTCATTCACCACGCAACAGTGTCGGATCGAACAGGAACCGGAAGAATCCGGGTACCGCACGACAGCGGCCCCCCCCCCCCCCCGGGGGGGCGGGGCGGCGGGAGCGGGGAAAAGCCGGGGGTGCCGTCGTTGGCGCCCCGCCCCGCCAGACCCCCCGCGCCCCGCCCCCCCCCCCCCCCGCGCCCCCGCGCCCGGGGGCCGGGCCCCCCCCCCCCCGGTTCCGGAGATCAGCCGAGGGTGCGGTCGTGCGCGCGCTGCGCGTCCTGCCGCGCGTGCTCCGCGCCCGTCGCGATCGGCGCCGTCAGCCACTGGCGGGGCAGGCCGAACGCCTCCACCAGCTCGACGGCGTGCGGCCGCAGGCCCTGGCAGAGCCCGTTCACCGCCTCGGTCACCGCCTTCGCGCGCCGCGGCGTGATCCGCTCGTGCTCCAGGAACCAGCCGCGGTCCTCCTCGATCGTGCTGAGCACGTACAGGTCGCACACCCGCTCCAGCAGCTGCGCCGTCGCCGGGTCGGGGCACCGCTCGACACCGGCGACGAACGCCTCCAGCACGACCCGGTCGATGTGCACCCGCGCCGCCCGCAGCACGTGGTCCTGGGCGTTGTTGAACACCGCGAACGGGTCGGCGTCCTTGCCCGCGGCGCGGCGCAGCCTGCGGGCGAGCCCGTCGAGCACGTGCCGCTCGCGCTCGTCGAACAGCTTCAGCTGCCAGCCGCGGTCGAACACCGCGTCCTCGTCGTCCCGCGCCGCGTCGATCAGGCGCTGCACCAGCGACTTCGCCGCGGTGCGCTCGATGACGGTGCCGACGAACTGGTCGGCGACGAAGCGGGCCATGCCGACGGTGCCGAGCTCGTCGAACTGGTCCTTGTAATCGGTGAGCAGCCCCTTCGCGACCAGCTGCAGCAGCACCGTGTTGTCGCCCTCGAAGGTGGTGAACACGTCGGTGTCCGCCTTGAGCTGCGGCAGCTGGTTCTCCGCCAGGTAGCCGGCGCCGCCGCAGGCCTCGCGCGCGGTCTGGATGGCGTGCGTGGCGTGCCAGGTGGTCACCGCCTTGAGCCCGGCCGCGCGGGACTCTAGCTCGCGCTGCGCCCGCTCGTCGCCGGAGACCGAGACGTCGTGCAGCGTCTGCACCAGCTGCTCCTGCGCGAAGTGCAGCGCGTAGGACTTCGCCAGCGCCGGCAGCAGCTTGCGCTGGTGGGCGAGGTAGTCGAGCACCACGGTCTCCTCCGAGGTGCCCGGGCGGTCGAACTGCCTGCGCGCGGTCGCGTAGCGCAGCGCGATCTCCAGCGCGAGCTTCGCGGTGCTGCCCGCCGTCCCCGCCACCGAGATCCGGCCGCGGATGAGCGTGCCGAGCATGGTGAAGAACCGCTTGCCGGTGCTCTCGATCGGGCTGCTGTAGGTGCCGTCGGCGGCCACGTCGCCGTAGCGGTTGAGCAGCGATTCGCGCGGCACCCGCACCTGGTCGAAGGTGATCCGGCCGTTGTCGACCCCGTTGAGCCCGGCCTTGCGACCGCAGTCGGACAGGTGCACGCCGGGCATCGGCGCGCCCTGCTCGTCGCGGAGCGGCACCAGCAGCGCGTGCACGCCGTGCCGCTCGCCGCCGGTGATGAGCTGGGCGAACACCACCGCCATCCGCCCGTCGCGGGCGGCGTTGCCGATGTACTCCTTGCGCGCCGATTCGTGCGGGGTGTGCACGACGAACTCTTCGGTCGCCGGGTCGTAGGTGGCGGTGGTGCGCAGGTGCTGCACGTCCGATCCGTGACCGGTCTCGGTCATCGCGAAGCAGCCGGGCAGGTCCAGGTTCATGATCGAGGGCAGGTAGCGCTCGTGGTGGCGCTCGGTGCCGAGCGCCTGCACCGCGCCGCCGAACAGGCCCCACTGCACACCGGACTTGACCATCAGCGACAGGTTCCCGGCGAGCATCTCCAGCGAGACGACGGAGCCGCCGACGTCGCCCCGGCCGCCTTGCGCGACGGGGAAGCCGATCTCGGGGATGCCGCTCTTGACCAGCAGGTGCAGCTGTTCGAGGGTCTGCGCGCGGTGGGCCTCGGTGTCGAGGTGGTCGCCGGGCGGGAGTTCGGTGCCCTCCAGGGCTTCGCGCACCTTGGCGCGGACTCCAGCCCAGCGCCCGTCGAGCAGCGTCGCCAGTTCGGTCGCGTCGAACCGGGCGGGGGTCTTCGGGATGTCCATGCCAGCCTCCACAGGTCTGGTGCCGTCGGCGCCGAGCTTAGTTACTCGCCAGTAACTCGACCATGTGACCTCGCTCGCCACCGCGCCCGTGATGCGGGCCGCGATCGATCCTGCCGACCCGCGGCCACCGCCCACCGCCCCGACACGCGGACGAGCGCGAAACGGCCCGCCCACCCGGGAGCCGGGGAGCGGGCCGCTCGTGCGGAACGGGGTCAGGCCACGACGTTGACCAGCCGGCCCGGCACCACGATCACCTTGCGCGGCTCCTCGCCGTCCAGCGCCGCGACCACCTTCTCGTCGGCCATCGCCGCCGCGCGCACCTCGTCCTGGCCCGCCGACGCGGGCACCACGACGCGGGAGCGGACCTTGCCGTTGATCTGGATCGGGTACTCGGCGGTGTCCTCCACCAGGTAGCGGTCGTCGGCCGCCGGGAACGGGCCGCGCGCCAGGCTCTCGGCGTGGCCCAGCCGCTGCCACAGCTCCTCCGCCAGGTGCGGCGTCAGCGGCGCGACCATCAGCACCAGCGGCTCCACCACCGCGCGCGGCGTGCCCGCCGCGCCCGAGTACGCCTTGGTGACCCGGTTGTTCAGCTCGATCAGCTTCGCCACCGCCGTGTTGAACCGCAGCGCGTCGAAGTCCTCCCGCACGCCGTCGATCGTCTTGTGCAGGGCGCGCAGCACCTCGTCGTCCGGCTGCTCCTCGGTGACACGCAGCTCGCCGGTGGTCTCGTCGACGACGTTGCGCCACAGGCGCTGCAGGAACCGGTGGGAGCCGACGACGTCCTTCGTCGCCCACGGCCGCGAGGTGTCCAGCGGGCCCATCGCCATCTCGTACAGCCGCAGCGTGTCGGCGCCGTAGGCGTCGGCCATCTCGTCCGGGGAGACGGAGTTCTTCAGGCTCTTGCCCATCTTCCCGTACTCGCGGCGCACCTCCTCGCCGTCGAAGAAGAACTTCCCGTCCCGCTCCTCGACCTGCTCGGCGGGCACGTACACGCCGCGCGCATCGGTGTAGGCGAACGCCTGGATGTAGCCCTGGTTGTACAGCCGCCGGTACGGCTCCTCCGAGCTCAGGAAGCCCAGGTCGAACAGCACCTTGTGCCAGAACCGGGAGTACAGCAGGTGCAGCACCGCGTGCTCCACGCCGCCGACGTACAGGTCCAGCCCGCCCGGGTCGGTCGCGCCGTGGCTCGCCGGGCGCGGGCCCATCCAGTACCGCTCGTTGGCGGGGTCGACGAACTCGGAGTCGTTCACCGGGTCGATGTAGCGCAGCTGGTACCAGCAGGAACCGGCCCACTGCGGCATCACGTTGGTGTCGCGGCGGTAGTGCTTGAGGCCGTCGCCCAGGTCCAGCTCCACCTCGGCCCACTCGGTGGCCTTCGCCAGCGGCGGTTCGGGGCTGCTGTCCGCGTCCTCCGGGTCGAAGGTGCGCGGCGAGTAGTCCGCGACCTCCGGCAGCACCACCGGCAGCGAGCTCTCCGGCACGCCCAGCGGCTCGCCGTCCTCGCCGTAGACGATGGGGAACGGCTCGCCCCAGTAGCGCTGCCGGGCGAACAGCCAGTCCCGCAGCTTGTACTGCACGGTGCCGGTGCCGTGGCCGCGCTCGGCCAGCCAGTCGACGACGGTGCGCTTGGCCTCGTCCAGGTCCAGCCCGTTCAGGTCCAGCCCGGCCGCGGGGTTCGCGGAGTTGATCCGCGGCCCGTCACCGGTGAAGGCGCCGTCGACGTGGTCCTCGGTGGGTTGCACGGTGCGCACCACCGGCAGCTCGAAGGCCTGCGCGAAGTCCCAGTCGCGGGTGTCCTCGCCGGGCACCGCCATGATCGCGCCGGTGCCGTAGCCCATCAGCACGTAGTCCGCGACGAACACCGGGATCCGGCTGCCGTTGACCGGGTTGGTGGCCCACGCGCCGGTGAACACGCCGGTCTTGTCCTTGTTCTCCTGGCGGTCCAGGTCGGACTTCATCGACGCGGTGCGGCGGTAGTCGGCGACGGCCTGCGCCGGAGTGGGGGCGCCGCCGGTCCAGCCGTCGCGGGTGCCCTCCGGCCACTCGGCCGCGGTCAGCTCGTCGACCAGCGGGTGCTCCGGGGCCAGCACCAGGTAGGTGACGCCGAACAGGGTGTCCGGGCGGGTGGTGAAGACCTCGACGCGCTCGGCGGAGCCGTCCAGCGCGAAGGTGACGTTGGCACCCTGCGAGCGGCCGATCCAGTTCCGCTGCATGCTCTTGACCTTGTCCGGCCAGTCCAGCCGGTCCAGGTCGTCCACCAGCCGGTCGGCGTAGGCGGTGATCCGCATCATCCACTGCTTGAGGTTGCGGCGGAACACCGGGAAGTTGCCGCGCTCGGTCAGGCCGTCGGCCGTGACCTCCTCGTTCGCCACCACGGTGCCCAGGCCGGGCGCCCAGTTCACCGGCGCCTCGGACAGGTACGCCAGCCGGTAGGAGTCGATCAGCTCGCGCTGCTCGGCGCGGTCCAGCTCGGCCCAGGGACGCCCGTCCGGGGTGCTGCGCACGCCGTCGGCGAACTCCTGCTCCAGCTCGGAGATCCGCCGTGCCCGGCCCTTGCCGCCGTCCGCGTCCGGGTCGTACCAGGCGTGGAACACCTGCAGGAAGATCCACTGGGTCCACTTGTAGAACTCGATGTCGGTGGTGGCGATGCGACGGCGCTCGTCGTGGCCCAGGCCCAACCGGCGGATCTGGCGCAGGTAGCGCTCGATGTTCTGCTCGGTCGTGGTGCGCGGGTGCGTGCCGGTCTGCACCGCGTACTGCTCGGCGGGCAGGCCGAACGCGTCGAAGCCCATCGTGTGCAGCACGTTGCGGCCCAGCATCCGGTGGAAGCGGGCGTAGACGTCGGTGCCGATGAAGCCCAGCGGGTGCCCGACGTGCAGCCCCGAACCGGAGGGGTACGGGAACATGTCCTGGATGAACAGCTTGTTCGCCGCGTCCAGCTCGGAACCGGTGCTCAGCGGCCCGGACGGGTTCGGCGCGTGGAAGGTGCCGAGCTCCTCCCAGCGCTGCTGCCAGCGCTGCTCGACCTGCGCCGCCGTCTCCGCGGTGTAGCGGAACCGGGGCGTCTCCTCACCCCCGCCCGACGTTCCCGTCGGCTCGCTCGTCGCACCTGCTGCCTGGCCGCTCATCAACCGCGTTTCCTTCCCTGCTCACCGCGCGGATCGCACACCCCCAGTGTGCCGCCCACCCCCAACCGCTTTTCCGCAGGCCCGTCCGGAGGCCGCGCGGCGGGTCGCCGGTGGCCGGACGATCCCGGGCGGCACCGCTGATCGGAACCCCTGCTCGCCGTGTGATCCAGCGAACGCCACCGGGTAGCGCGCGGATGCCGGGACGGGGCCGGTCGTACCCTGTCCAGGTGATGGCTGTGCAGATGGTCTTGTGCGCGCTGCTCGTCGTACTCGGCGCGGCGCTGGTGTTCATCGGGTGGCGCGGACTGCGGAGCCAGCTGCCGCCGAACCGCTACGTGGGTGTGCGCACGCCGGCGACGCTGCGCAGCGAAGAGGCGTTCGAGCTCGGCAACCGGGTCGCGGCGCCCGCGATGCTCGCCGGTGGCGCCGTGGCGATCCTCGCCGGCGCGTCCGAGCCGCTGCTGAGCACGACGACCAGCGCGGTCGTCGTCGCGGTGCTCGGCATCGCCGGTGCGTTCGCGCTGATGGTCGTCGGCGGGGTCCTGGGCAACCGGGCCGCCGAGGCGATCCCGGCACCGGTCGCCGCCGGTTGCGGCGGCTGCCCCGGCGGCTGCTGCGGCTGACCCCACCTCGACGTCGGAACGCCCGCGGAGATCGATCCGCGGGCGTTCTCGCGTTCCGGGCTAGTTGACCTTCACGTCACCGGGGTGGGTGGCGAGGAAGGCCAGCGGGGTGCCCTGGCGGCGCAGCACCCGCCCCCACAGGTCCGCGCCGGGCGCGACGATCACGTCGTCCGGCAGCGCGGGCACCACGATCCAGTCGCCGCGTTCGATCTCCCCGGCGAGCTGCTTGGCGTCCCACCCGGCGTAGCCCGCGAAGAAGCGCAGGCCGCGGGCGCGCGGCACCAGGTCCTCCGGGTCGCCGTCGAGGTCGACGAGCCCGACCGGCCCGCGCACCCCGACCATGCCGCTGATCCGGCCGACGTCCTCCCCGGCGCGCAGCGCGGCGAGGCAGATCGCGGTGCGCTGCTCGACGGGGCCGCCGACGTACAGCGAGGGCGGTTCGCTGGCGTGCGGGGCCCACTGCGGCAGCACGTCGCTGACGGCGACCTCGCTGGGCCGGTTGAGGATGACGCCGAGGGTGCCTTCGTTCCGGTGGTGGATGATGTAGACCACCGTCCGGCGGAAGTTCACGTCGAGCAGCTGCGGAGCAGCCACCAGCAGCGTCCCCGGCTCCACCTCCGCGTCTGGTTCCACCCCCGCATGATCGCAGAGCGGAAAGCCGCCTGGCGTGACCGTGCCGCGAACGCGGGCGGTTTCCGGCGCTCACGACCGCTCGATCGACCCGCTCGACTGCGAACAGTGAATCTTGCGTGCTCAGCGATTCACCTGAGTATTAATAGATCGAGCTGACCAGGGAGAACGCGAATCGGGAACGCTCGTCTCGACGCGTGGCGCCTGAGCCCGGCCGGGAGGTGCGATCGGCGGAGTCGCGAAGCCCACTCGCCGCCAACCTTCCGCACCCGCCGCGCAGCCCGGCGGATCAGGCCTCGCCGGGGACCTCGATGCCCTGTTCGGCGGCCCAGCGGTGCAGCTCGGCGACGGCGTCCTCGTGCTCCATCGGGCCGCGGTCCAGCCGGGCGTCCTTCAGGTGCTTCCACGCCCGGCCCACCAGCGGCCCCGGCGGCAGCCCCAGCAGCCGCATGATCTCGTTGCCGTCCAGGTCCGGGCGGACCCGCGCCAGGTCCTCCTCGGCGGCGATCCGCTCGATCCGCTCCTCGAGATCGTCGTAGGAGCGCTGCAGCGCGTTCGCCTTCCGCTTGTTCCGCGTCGTGCAGTCGGCCCGCACCAGCTTGTGCAGCCGGGGCAGCAGCGGGCCCGCGTCCGTCACGTACCGGCGCACCGCCGAATCGGTCCACTGCCCGTCGCCGTAGCCGTGGAAGCGCAGGTGCAGGTACACCAGCTCGCAGACCTGGCCGACGATCTCCTTCGAGTAGCGCAGCGCCCGCAGCCGCTTGCGGGCCATCTTCGCGCCGACCACCTCGTGGTGGTGGAAGCTGACCCCGCCGCCCGGCTCGAACCGCCGGGTGCCCGGCTTGCCGATGTCGTGCAGCAGCGCCGCCAGCCGCAGCACCAGGTCGGGTTCGCCGTCCGGGTCGGCCGCCCGCTCCAGGTCGATGGCCTGCTCCAGCACCACCAGCGAGTGCTCGTAGACGTCCTTGTGCTGGTGGTGCTCGTCGATCTCCAGCCGCATCGCCGACACCTCGGGCAGCACGTGCTCGGCCAGGCCGGTCTCCACCAGCAGTTCCACGCCCTTGCGGGGGTACCGGCCGCACAGCAGCTTCGACAGCTCCGCCTGGATCCGCTCCGGGGTGATGCGGGCGAGCTCGTCGGCCATCTCGCGCATCGCCGCCAGCACCCGCTCGGCCGGTTCGAACCCGAGCTGGGCGGCGAACCGGGCGGCGCGCAGCATCCGCAGCGGGTCGTCGGCGAACGACTCCTGCGGGGTCGCGGGGGTGTCCAGCCTGCCGCCTGCCAGGTCCGCGAGGCCGTCGTGCAGGTCCACGAGTTCGCGGGCGCCCAGCTCGACGGCCATCGCGTTCACCGTGAAGTCGCGGCGCAGCAGGTCGCCCTCGATGGTGTCGCCGAACGCCACCTCCGGGTTGCGGGTGACGCCGTCGTAGCTGTCGGCGCGGAACGTGGTGATCTCCACCGTGGTGCCGCGCTTGTAGGCGCCGAGGGTGCCGAACTCGATCCCGGTGTCCCAGACGGTCTCCGCCCAGCCGTCCAGCAGCTCCCGCACCCGCTCCGGGCGGGCCGCGGTGGTGAAGTCCAGGTCGGTGCCGAGCCTGCCCAGCAGCGCGTCCCGGACGCTGCCGCCCACCAGGTACAGCCGATGGCCCGCGGCGGCGAACCGCTCGGCGAGCTCCGCGACGACCGGGGCGGCCTCGACCAGCTCGGCGACCGCGCTGCGCTGGGCCTCCGTCGGCTGCGCGCTGGGCTGGGCCTCGCGGGCGCGGGCGCGCAGGTCGGTCTCGTCCGGGGCGTCACGGGTCGAAGGGGCCACGGGGAGAGGATATCGGCTGCTCAGCGAAGGATCTCCGGGGCCGCTTCGACCACCGGTGCGGTCGCTGATCGCATTACCATCGGCCGCATGCCTCCGTCGCCCGGCCGCTCCGGCGGCGCACAGCCGGGGCGCCGGAACCGCCGCCGGCGCCGGCGGCTGCGGACCGTGGACGAAACCTCCGCCGGGGGGCTGGTGGTCGCCGAGCCGGAACGGCTCGCTGCGATCATCGGGAGGTCCGACCGCAGGGGGCGACTGCTGTGGTCGTTGCCGAAGGGCCACATCGAGCCTGGTGAGACGCCGGAGCAGACCGCGGTGCGCGAGGTCGCGGAAGAGACGGGGATCATCGGACGGGTGACGGTGGCGATCGGCACGATCGACTACTGGTTCGTCGCCGGCGACCGGCGCGTGCACAAGACGGTGCACCACTTCCTGCTGGACGCGGTCGGCGGAGAACTTTCGGACGAGGACGTGGAGGTCACCGAGGTGGCTTGGGTGCCGCTAGGTGAACTGGACGAGGTGCTGGCCTACGCCGACGAACGGCGTCTGGTGCGGCACGCGCTCGCGCTGCTCGGCGATCCCCAGCCGGGCGCGGACGAGCAGGGGAGCGGCAAGACTCCCCGGAACACGGGAACGGAGCCGGGGTGAGGTGTCTGCTAGCCGCAGTGGTCGCGGTCCTGCTGATCAGCGGGATTCCGATCACCTCGGCCCGCACGGCGAGCGCGCAGGGGTCCGACGCGACCCAGCTCGAAGTGACCAAAGTCACGCCGTCGGTGGTCTCGGGCTCGACCGGTGAGGTGAGCATCAGCGGCCGGATCACCAACCGGTCCGGCAGCACCATCAACGGCATCGAGGCCCGCGTGCAGCGCGGCTACCCGACCCAGTCGGACCCCGCCGTGCAGGACGCGCTGCGCGGCAACGCCGCCACGGTCGACGAGACGAGCTTCCGGCCGCTGATCGACACCCTCGCCCCGGGCCAGCAGGCCCCGTTCGAGCTGAAGGTGCCGCTCACCGGGCCCGACTCGCTGGAGATCGCCGAATCCGGCTCGTTCCCGCTGCTGGTCAACGTCAACGGCCAGCCCGACGACGGCGGGCGCGCGCGGATCGGCGAGTCCCGCTTCCTGCTGCCGGTGCTGGCCCCGCCCGGTGCCCCGCCCGCGAAGCCGGCGGAACCCGCGGCGATCGCCGTGCTGCTGCCGATCGTCGACTACCCGCGGATGCAGCAGGAGGGCACGCCGGACCAGCGGGCCGTGCTCGCCGACGACGCGCTCGCCGCCTCGCTCACCCCCGGCGGCAGGCTCTACGACCTGGTGCAGTCCGTGGTGGACGGCGCGGGCGCCGGATCGCCGCTGGGCAACGGGTTGTGCGTCGCCGTCGACCCCGACCTGCTGGCCACCGTCCAGGCCATGAGCCGCGGCTACCTGGTGCGGCGGCCCGACGGCGGGACGCAGGAGGGCACCGGGGCGGCTTCGGCGCAGCTGTGGCTGAACAAGCTGCGCGAGGCGACCGCCGGGCGGTGCGTGCTGGCGCTGCCCTACGCCGACTCGGACCTGCTCGCCCTGGAGCACGCCGGTCTGCCCGACCTGATCAAGGGCTCGTTGGACGGCGCGAGCCTGGTGAAGCAGGTGCTGGCCACCGAACCGCGCCGCAGCGTGCTCTGGCCCATCGAAGGAGCGCTGGACGAGCCGATCTCCCGCAGGCTCACCGGCCTCGGCATCGACACGGTGCTCGTCGACCCGGCCTCGACGTCCACCGGCTCGCCGGCCCCGTCCCGGCTGTTCGAGGACGGGCCGACGGCCCTGCCGATCGATCCGCTGCTGTCCGGGGCGCTGGACCCCAACCACGGCGGCCCGCGCGAGACGACGGCGATGTCCCCGGAGGACGGCGGCGCGGCCAGCGTGCAGAACGCGCTCGGGGCGCTCACCTACCGCGCCACGCTGGGCGCCCAGGACGGCGCGACCTCGGTGCTGGCGCCGCCGCGGCGCTGGAACCTCAGCGGGGAGGACCTGCGTTCGCTGCTGGACGGCCTGCGCGGCCTCGCCGAAGCCGGGTACGTGCGCCCCGCGGGGCTGCCCGAGCGCGGCGGCGAGGCGGAGCAGAGCGACGCGGCGCTGCCGGTGGCGCGACCGGAGTACCCGGCGGAGAACGCCGCCGAGGAGATCCCGCAGCCGGTGCTCGACCAGCTCGCCGAGCAGAACTACAAGGTCGGCGACCTGTACCGCTCCAGCGAGAAGGACCCGGCGACCGACCTGGACCGGGCGGCGCTCACCACGCCGCTGCGCAACGGGCTGCTGCGCGGCGCCTCCAGCGCCTGGCGCAACGACCCGGCCGCGGCCCGGCACTGGGTGCGGGTCGCCACCGACACCCTCGACGGGGTGCTCTCACAGGTCAGGCTCGACGAGTTCGCCGGGAAGATCACGCTCACCGCGTCGAACGCGCCGATCCCGATGACCGTCACCAACGACCTGCCGGTGACCGTGTCGGTGCGGCTGCGCATCCCCGCGACGGCCGGGCTGGAGACCCGCGACCTCGGCGTCATCCGGGTACCCGCGCAGGGGCGCAGGCACTTCCGGTTGGAGACCGAGGTGCACCGGGCGGGCCAGTTCACCGTCGACGTGGCGGTCACCACCGAGGCCGGGACGAAGCTGGGCACGGCGAAGCGGATCCAGCTGCAGTCCTACACCTACGACCCGTTCACCGTCGGCCTCACCGCGATCGCCAGCGCGCTGCTGGTGATCCTGTCCGGGCGGCGCATCCTGCGCCGGTTGCGGGCGCGCCGGGCCCGCTTGGCCGCGGCAGGCGCGGGGCAGGGCCCCGCCTCGGAAGGTGGGGAGGCGTCCGTCGCCGAGTCCACCGCGGTCTCCGGCAGCACCACCGAAAGTGACCGCAGCCCGAGCTGACATCCTGGTCCGGCCACCCGCGGGAGTGACACCCCGCGAGCCGGCACAGGCGGTGAGTGAAGGGCACAGGCAGTGAACCGAGACAGCGACGCGGAAGCACGGCGGCACCCGGCGGGTCCGGGCGGTCCCGGCGGCCCGGCGGCTCCCGCCGACGATCGGACGCAGCACATCCCGCGTGTCGAGCCCGGTGGCCCGCCGCAGGCGCCCCGGCCGCAGCAGCCGGTGCCCGCAGCGGCCCGGCCGGTGCCCGCCGAACGCGGTGCCGCCGCGCGATCCGGCTGGCACGCCGCCGAGACGCAGCCCATCCCGGCGGTGCTGCCCGAACCGGGTCTCGACCAGGCCGCCGAGCAGACCCAGGAGCAGACCCAGGTGCTGCGCCCCACCGGCGGCGGCGGTGGCGGCGGCAAGTCGCTGCTGCGCGCCAGCGGCTCGATGGCGATCGCCACCCTCATCAGCAGGATCACCGGTTTCGGCTGGAAGATCCTGCTCGCGCTGATCATCGGCTTCGGCGTCGAGAACGACTCCTTCACCGTGGCGAACAACCTGCCGAACAGCGTGTTCGAGCTGCTGATCGGCGGGGTGCTGACCAGCGTGATCGTGCCCGTCCTGGTGCGCGCGCAGAAGTCGGACTCCGACGGCGGCGAGTCCTACATCCAGCGGCTGCTGACGCTGTCGGTCGTGATGCTGGTGATCGGCACCGCGCTCGCCGTCGTCGCGGCACCGGGGCTGGTGTGGCTGTACGTCCGCGACGGGGGCAACGCCAGTCCGGAGCTGGCCACCGCGTTCGCCTACCTGCTGCTGCCGCAGATCCTGTTCTACGGGATCAGCGCGTTGATGAGCGCGATCCTGCAGGCCAAGCAGATCTTCAGCCCACCGGCCTGGGCTCCCGTCGTCAACAACCTCGTCGTGATCGCCACCATCTGCGTCTACTGGACGCTGCCCGGTGAACTCACCGTCAACCCGATCCGGATGACCGACGCGCACCTGCTGACGCTGGGGATCGGGGTCACCCTCGGCGTCGTCGCGCAGGCGTTCATCCAGGTCCCGGCGCTGCGCCGCACCGGATTCCGGTTCCGCTGGCGGTGGGGCTGGGACCCGCGGCTCAACGAGTTCGGCGGCCTCGCGCTGTGGATGCTGGCCTACGTCGGCGTCAGCCAGATCGGCCTGATGGTGATGAGCGGCGTCGGCACCCGGGCCGTCGTGTGGTCGATGTACAACTACGTGTGGATGCTGCTGCAGCTCCCGTACGGCGTCATCGGGTTCTCCGTGATGACCGCGATCCTGCCGCGGATGAGCGGGGCCGCCGCCGACCACGACTACCCGAAGGTCGTCGCCGACCTGTCCCTGGGCAACCGGTTGTCCACGGTCACGCTGCTCCCGATCAGCGGCGTCATGAGCGCCATCGGGCTCCCGCTGGCGTTGGCCCTGTTCTCGGTCGGCAAGAGCAGCGGCGATGCCGGGCAGATCGGTATCGCGCTGGCCGTCTCGGCGTTCGGCGTGCTGCCCTACGCGATCACGATGATGCAGATGCGCGTCTTCTACGCGCTCAAGGACGCCCGGACGCCGACGCTGATCATGGTCGTGATGACCGTGGTCAAGGTCGGGCTGGCGCTGCTGTGCGGCCTGGTCGAAGACCCCGAGATGGTCCTGTACGCCCTGGTGTTCATCAACTCGTTCAGCTTCGTGGTCGGCTGGGTGGTCGGCGAGGTCTGGCTGCGCCACCGGCTCGGGCGGCTCGAAGGGCGCGTCTTCCTGATCACGCTCGGCAAGACGCTGCTGGCTTCGGTCCTCGGCGGCCTCGTGACCTGGGGCGTCGTGCTCGGCGTGGACGCCGTGGTCCCCGGCGAAGCGGGGTCGGGAACGGGCTGGTTGCAGCTGCTCGCGGGCACGGTCGTCGGCTTCGCGGTCATCTTCGGCCTGATGGCGTTGTTCCGGGTGCGGGAACTGGAACCCGCGATCGGGCGGGTCAGGGCCATGTTGCGCCGTTGAGCGACGCCGCACCCCCACCGGCCGGCGGCGGGTGCGGGGGATCGGCCGCGCCGGCGGCGACCGGTCCGCACCGCCGGCGAACGACTCCGCACCTCGTCGCGCGTGCGGCGGTCGCCCGCCGGGCACGAACCGCGCGGTGCGGCGGCACCGCTTCCGCCCCGCCCGCGACCCGGGTGCGGAGGCGACCGCCGACCTGGCTCGACCGGTGCCGACCAGGGCGGGCGCGATGCCCGGTCCGGCGGTGTTGCTCCGGGTGCGGGAACCGCGGCCTGCGATCGGGCGGCTCACCGCTCTGCTGCGTCGTCGTTGACATCGGCGTCACGTACCCTCGGAGCGGAAGTCTTCTCCCGTGGGGAGGGGGTGTTCAGTGCCCCCCGGCTGGAGCGGGAGGAGCGGGAGAGGGAAGGTGAGCAGCAAACCGACCAGGCAAGCGATGCCGGAACGTGACGCGGGCGATTCGACGGCGGACGACGCCGAACAGCTGACCCCCGGGGCGGTACTCGACCACGGCCGATACCGCCTGCTGGAGAAGGTCGGCGCGGATCCCCGGTGCGACGCGCAACTGTGGCGGGCCAAGGACGGTGTGCTCGGACGCGACGTCGCGCTGACCATCCTGACCGGGGACCGCTCCCACTCGGACGCGGCGTCGAGCGCGCGGCGCACGCTGGAACGCGCGATGCACGCCAGCACCTTCAACCACGTCGGCGTCGCGCGGGTGCTCGACGTCGTCACGCCCGCCCCGGGCGATCCGCAGGGGGTGCTCGGCGTCGTCATCGCCGAGTGGACCCACGGGACCGACCTGATCGAACTCATCTCGGGCGGACCGCTCGCGCCGGGAACCGCGGCGCGCGTGCTGCAGCCGCTGGCCGCGGCCGTCGAAGCCGCCCACCACGCCGGGCTCGTGCTCGGCGCCGACCACCCGCAGCGGATCCGGGTGACGCCGGAGGGCGAGGTCCGGATGGCCTTCCCCGGACCGCTCTCCACCGCCAGCTCCAGCGACGACGTGCGCGGCCTCGGCGCCGTGCTGTACCTGCTGCTGACCGGTCGCTGGGCGCTGGACGCGGCCCCGGACGGGCTGCCGACCGCGCCGACCGGTCCGGACGGCACCATCGTCGCGCCGCGCACGCTGCGCCCCACCGTGCCGCTGGAGCTGTCCACGGTCGCGCTGCGCGCCCTCGGCAGCCCCGACACGCACGGCACCACCGGCGGCGTCCGCACCGGGGCCGCGGTGCTCCGCGTGCTGGAGCAGCACGCCACCTTCGAGGAGGACGCCTCCACCTCCACCATGCAGGCCGCCCCGGCCGGTGGCGGCGCGCGGGAGAGCAACGAGGTCTGGAGCACCCAGGACCCGAAGCCGGACGAGGTGAAGCGCAAGAAGCTGGCCATCAGCGTCGGTGCGCTCGCCGTGGCGACGCTGCTCGTCGTCGGCTGGATCGTCGCGAACCTGATCGGCCTGGTCGCGGGCAACCAGGAGGCCGAAGGCCCGTCCGTGACCTTGGAGGACGGCAACCAGCAGCCCGCGCCCGGCCCGGAGCAGTCCGTCCCGGTCAAGGTCACCGGCGGCTCGCCGTTCGTGCTGGAGCAGACGCCGGACAGCCCCGGCAAGCTCGGCAACCTGTTCGACGGCGACCCGGCGACCTCCTGGGCCACCGACTCCTACAACGACCAGTTCGGCAGCGGGTTCAAGTCCGGTACCGGTGCCGTGCTCACCTTCGCGTCGCCGACGACGCTGCGCGAAGTGGTCATCGACTCGCCGAGCGCGGGCACCGTGGTGGAGATCCGCGCGGCCGACGGCACCAGCCCCGACCTGAACTCCAGCCAGGTGCTCGGCAAGCAGACGCTGTCCGCGGGGCAGACCACCATCCCGATCGACGCGGCCCAGCCCACCCAGCAGGTGATCGTGTGGCTGACGCAGCTCGCCCCGACCGACGGCAAGTTCCAGAGCCGGATCAACGAGATCACCCTCGCCGGTTCGGCCGCCTGACCAGGCGCGTCGCGCGTCCCGCGCGGGATCACCGCGATCCCGGTCCCGCGCGGGTGCGGACCGCCGCGGCGCGGTGCTCGTGGGCGGGATCACGATCAGTAGAGTGCTGAACCGTGTCTGCCCCCGAGAGAACGGACGCCGAGCTCCTCGCGGCGCACGTCAACGGCGATCGAGACGCGTTCGCCGCGCTCTTCCGCAAGCACCGGGACCGGTTGTGGGCGGTCGCGCTGCGGACGATGCGCGACCACGAGGAAGCTTCCGACGCGCTGCAGGACGCGATGATCTCCGCCTTCCGCAGCGCCGGGTCGTTCCGGGCGGAATCGCAGGTCACGACCTGGCTGCACCGGATCGTGGTGAACGCCTGCCTGGACCGGATCCGCCGCCGCCAGGCGCGGCCCACGGTTCCGCTGCCCGAGACCGGACCGGCCGAGCCCGCCGTTCCGCGCGACGCGATCGAAGAGCAGGACACCCGGATGGCCGTGCAGGAAGCGCTGGCAGCCCTCCCCGAGGAGCAGCGCGCGCCGATCGTCCTCGTCGACGTCGAGGGCTACTCGGTGACCGACACGGCCGCCGCGCTCGGCATCGCCGAGGGCACCGTGAAGAGCCGCTGCGCCCGTGGGCGGGTGAAGCTGGCGAAACTTCTGGGGCACCTGCGGAACCCGAGTGCGGATGCGAACGTCCCAGATGACGCCAACGCCAAGTGTCGACGGGAGGGACGATGAGCGGCGAACGACGGCGCCCCGACACGCCGCAAGGCCCACCGTGGTCGCTGGATCTGGTGGCGGACCTGCACGCGGGTGCGCTGGACCCGGAGACGGCCGAACGGCTCCTGCCGCGCATCCAGGAGGATCCGGAGGCGAGCGCGCTGCTCGCCGCGCTGGACGCGACGAGCTCGGAGCTCCGGGGCCTCGACGACCTCAAGGAGCCGTCGCCGGAGGTGCCCGCGCCCGCGATGCCCGCGGACGTCGCGGCCCGGCTCGACGACGTGCTGCGCGCCGAACTCGACGCCTGGCCGGGCACGGCGCAGCCCGTCGGCTCTTCCCCAGCCGTCGGCTCCGCACCGGTCGGGGAGGGCGAACCCGCCCCGGTGCTGGACCTCGCCGCCGCCCGCGCCCGCAGGCGCAAGCGGGTCGGCTGGACGACGGGCCTGCTCGCGGCGGCCGCCGCCGTCACCGGGATCGTGGTGCTGGGCACCGCCGTCCCTGGCGGCGACAGCACCCCGCAGGCCGGTCGGCCGGAGAGCGCCCGGCCCGCGGACGGCCCGCCACCGCTGGCGCTGCGCGGCGGCGACACGCTGCCCGCCAACCACCTCGGCGAAGCCCTCTCCGCCGAGCAGTACGGGGAGCTCACCGACCCGGCGCGATTGCTCGGCTGCCTGCAGGCCAACGGCGTCACCAGCGGAAACCCGCTCGGTGCCCGGGAGGTCACGATCGACGGCCGGCCGGCGAGGGCGCTGGTGCTGCAAGGCGGCGGCATCGGGAGGTTCCGGATCCTCATCGTCGGCCAGGACTGCGGGCCGAACCGGCCGGCCACGATCTCCGACAGCACCCTCGGCGGCTGACCGGGTCGCGCTCGTCACGGGCAGCGGTGCCGGGAACAGAGACGCCTAGGATCGCGTTGACCCGGATACGCTCGCGCGTGCTGCGCGGCGGGCGGCACGCGACAACGAAAGGGGCGCGGTGAGCGACGACGTCCGCAACCTCATCATCGTGGGCTCCGGCCCTGCCGGTTACACCGCCGCGGTGTACGCCGCGCGGGCCGAGCTGGAGCCACTGGTCTTCGAGGGCACGCAGTTCGGTGGCGCGCTGATGACGACCACCGAAGTGGAGAACTACCCGGGTTTCCGGGACGGCATCATGGGCCCCGAGCTCATGGAGCAGATGCGGGAACAGGCGAAGCGGTTCGGGGGTGAGCTGCGCGCCGAGGACGTCGAGCACATCGACCTCGCAGGCGAGGTGAAGAAGGTCGTCGCCAACGGCGTCGAGTACCGCGCCAAGGCGATCGTCCTGGCGATGGGCGCCGCCGCGCGCTACCTGGGCATCCCCGGCGAGGAGAAGCTCCTCGGCCGCGGCGTGTCCGCCTGCGCCACCTGCGACGGCTTCTTCTTCCGCGAGCAGCACATCGCCGTGATCGGCGGCGGCGACTCGGCGATGGAGGAGGCCACGTTCCTCACCAAGTTCGCCGACTCGGTGACGATCATCCACCGCCGCGACGAGTTCCGCGCCTCCAAGATCATGCTGGAGCGGGCCAAGGCCAACGAGAAGATCCGCTGGCGCACGAACGCCGCGGTCACCGAGGTGCTCGGCGACACCGCCGTCACCGGCCTGAAGCTGCGCGACACCAGCACCGGCGAGGAATCGCAGCTGGACGTGACCGGAATGTTCGTCGCCATCGGCCACGACCCGCGCAGCGAACTCGTGCGCGACCAGGTCGAGGTCGACGACGAGGGCTACGTCGCCGTGCAGCAGCCGACCACCCGGACCGGCATCCCCGGCGTCTTCGCCGCGGGTGACCTCGTCGACCACACCTACCGGCAGGCCATCACCGCCGCGGGCTCCGGCTGCTCGGCCGCGATGGACGCGGAGCGGTGGCTCGCCGAGAACGAGATGAGCGAGGCCGCGCACGTCGCGCCCGAGCACGAGGGCGGCGGTTACGCGCCGGCCGCCGAGACCGCGGCAGCGCGCTGAGCGCGGAACCGACACCTGAATTCCACCCGAGGGAGATGAACATGGCCGCGAACAACACCGTGACCGTCGACGCCGACTCGTTCAAGACCGACGTGCTGGGCAGCGACAAGCCCGTCCTCGTCGACTTCTGGGCGACCTGGTGCGGCCCGTGCAAGATGGTCGCCCCGGTGCTCGAGGAGATCGCCGGCGAGCACCAGGACAAGATCACCGTCGCGAAGCTGGACATCGACAAGAACCCGTCGATCGCCCGCGACTACCAGGTCATGAGCGTGCCCACCCTGCTGCTGTTCTCCAACGGGGAACCGGTCAAGCAGATCGTCGGCGCCAAGCCGAAGGCCGCGCTGCTGTCCGACCTGGAGGACTACCTGTGACGCGTCGCTGACCCGTCGCACCGACCGGAACCCCGCCCGCCCCGCCACCGCGCGGAGGTGCGCGGGGTTCCGTCGTTCCCGCCGGTACGCGCGAGGTCACGCCGTGCGCAGCGCGCTGCGAGCGGCCCGCAGCGCCGCTGCATTGCAGGCAAGGCACAATGAGCCGGTGGGTTCGCATCCGAACCCTTCCACCCAAAAGTGGACATTCGGGGGAGTACGACCGTCCTACGCGCCGGGATCCGTCCGGCGCCTGAATCGAGCGAGGAGTGCATGCAGCTGCTCCACCGCGGTGACGTCGGTCCGGCCGTTGCCGAGATCAGGAACACCCTTGCTGCGCTGGGTCTCCTACCGGCCCCCCCAAACGGAACCGCGTCCGGTCCCGCGCACTTCGACGCAGCGGTGGAACACGCGGTGCGCGTCTTCCAGCAACGACGCGGACTGATCACCGACGGGGTCGTCGGTCCTGCCACCTACCGCGCGCTGATCGACGCGCGCTGGCGGCTCGGTGACCGATCGCTGGCCTACCTGGTGTCCAAACCGGTCAGCGGGGACGACGTGTTCGCCCTGCAGGAGCGGCTGCTCGAACTCGGCTTCGACGCGGGCAGGCCCGACGGCATCTTCGGCTGGCAGACCGAGCACGCGCTGCGCAGCTTCCAGCGCGACTACGGGCTCAACGCCGACGGCATCTGCGGGCCGGGCACGCTGCGCGCGCTCAAGCAGCTCGCCCCCAAGGTCCGCGGCGGCAGGCCGGTCTACCTGCGGGAACAGGAGAAGGTGCGCCGCGCCGGGCCGCTGCTGCGCGGCAAGCGCATCGTGCTCGACCCCGGGCACGGCGGCACCGACCGCGGCGTCGCCGTCGGCGGTGTCAACGAAGCCGACATCGCCTGGGACCTGGCGCGCAGGCTCGAAGGCCGCATGGTCGCCACCGGGATGGAAGCGCTGATCACCCGCGGGCCGCACTCCTGCCCGCCGGAAGCCGACCGCGCCGGGTTCGCCAACGAGGCGGGCGCCGACCTGTTCCTGTCGCTGCACATGGACGCCAACGCGGCACCGGCCGCGCAGGGCGTCGCCAGCTTCCACTTCGGCACCGGGAACGGCACCACCTCCACGGTGGGGGAGGCGCTGGCCGGTTTCCTGCAGCGCGAGATCGTGGCCCGCACCGGCATGCTCGACTGCCGCATCCACCCGAAGACGTGGGAAGTCCTGCGCCTCACCCGGATGCCCGCGGTGCGCACCGAGATCGGCTACCTGACCAACCCGGAGGACCGGCGGCGGCTGCTCGACCCGGCGTTCCGCGACATCATCGCCGAGGGCTTGCTGGTCGCGGTGAAGCGGCTCTACCTGCTCGGCAAGGACGATCAGCCGACGGGCACCTTCACCTTCGACGACCTGCTTCGGCACGAGCTCACCCGCGCCGAAGGCGCCTGAGCACCGCCCGCAGCGCGGAGCCGGTCGCCGCACCGGACTCGACGGCTCACCCGAGGGCCGGCTCCGCCGTTTTCACCGACACCGTGCTGAGCAGCCGTTCGAGCGCTGCTTCGACGTCTTCCTTCCAGGAGATCGCGGTGCGCAGCTCCAACCGCAGCCGCGGCCACTTCGGGTGCTGCCGGACCGTCTTGAACCCGACCTGCTGCAAGAACCCGGCGGGCACCACGCAGCTGTCGGTCTCCTCGTGCAGGTCCCCGAACGCCTCGATCGCGCGCACGCCGCGCTTCGTCAGGTCCTTCGCCACGTTCTGCAGCAGCACCCGGCCCAGGCCGCCGTGCTCGAAGTCCGGCATCACCCGCAGTGCCGTGAGCAGCACCGCGTCCGCGCTGACCGGCCCGGACGGGAACGCCGCGGCCCGCGGCACCGCGGCAGGCGGGGCGTAGAGGGCGTAACCGGCGGGGACCTCGTCGACGTAGAGCACCCGGCCGCAGGACCCCCAGTCCAGCAGCACGTTGGAGACCCAGGCCTCCTTCTCGAGACCGGTTTCGCCGAACTCCTCGGCCTGCTCCCGGATGTGCGGCGCGAGTTCCCAGAACACGCAGCGACGGCACTTCGGTGGCAAGTGGTCGAGGTTGTCCAGCGTGACGCCTACGACGCGTCGCGACACCCTGACCTCCCCTGCAATCCGCCAGAACCCACGCACGGCAGGTGGGGTGCCGCAAGGATAAGCCGACCCCACCGAGCGCCGGAAGCATCTCGTCCTTCCCAGTGTCCCCCGGAATGGTGAGATGGGTTACCGTCAAGCCGGTTTGTGCGAGGCGCCCGTTACACAAGCCACCGCCGGACGCGATAGCACAGATAGACTCGCGCGACCGTCACCTAGCGGTAACAGGAGACGATCACTACAGCGCACACCCGATCCACCGGAGCGCGGAATGTCCGATCACGGCAGCAACCCGACCGATCAGCAGCAGCCCGGCCCCCAGCAGGAGGCAGCGGTCCAGCAGGCAGGAGCGGCGCGCAACCTCGACGCGCACCGCGACCGCTACGCCCAGCGGACCGCAGGCATGACCGCATCGGAGATCCGGGCACTGTTCGCCGTGGCCAGCCGGCCCGAGGTCGTCTCGCTCGCCGGCGGCATGCCGAACCTCGCCGCGCTACCGCTGGACTCGCTCGCCACCGAGGTCGCCCGGCTCATCGCCGATGACGGCCAAGCCGCGCTGCAGTACGGCTCCGCGCACGGCGTGCCGGAGCTGCGCGAGCAGATCTGCGAGATCATGGCCGCCGAGGGGATCACCGGTCACCCGGACGACCTGATGGTCACCGTCGGTTCCCAGATGGCGCTGGACATGGTGACCAGGCTGTTCTGCGACCCGGGCGACGTGGTCCTCGCCGAAGGACCGTCCTACGTCGGTGCGCTCGGCTCCTTCGCCGCCTACCAGGCCAAGGTCGTGCACGTCGCGATGGACGACGACGGCCTCCAGCCCGAGGCGCTGCGGCACGCGATCGCCGAGGTCACCGCGCGCGGCGAACGCATCAAGTTCCTCTACACCATCCCGAACTTCCACAACCCCGGCGGCGTCACGCTCGCCGTGGAGCGCCGCGCCGAGATCCTCGAGATCTGCCGCAAGCACGACATCCTGGTGCTCGAGGACAACCCGTACGGCCTGCTCGGCTTCGACGGGCAGACCTACCCGGCGCTGCGCAGCCTCGATCCGGAGAACGTGGTCTACCTCGGCTCGTTCTCCAAGACCTTCGCTTCCGGGCTCCGCGTCGGCTGGGTGCTCGCCCCGCACGCGGTGCGGGAGAAGCTGGTGCTCGCCGCTGAATCGGCGACGCTGTGCCCGCCCACGCTGAACCAGATGATCGTGTCCCGCTACCTCACCACGCACGACTGGAAGGGCCAGATCAAGACCTTCCGCGAGCAGTACCGGGAGCGCCGCGACGCGATGCTCGGCGCCCTGGAGCAGCACATGCCGGTCGGCTGCACCTGGACCAAGCCCGACGGCGGGTTCTACGTGTGGCTCACCGCCCCGGAAGGCGTGGACACCAAGGCGATGCTGCCGCGCGCCGTGACCCAGCGGGTCGCGTACGCCTCCGGCACCGGCTTCTACGCGGACTCGTTCGGGGCCCGGCAGATGCGGCTGTCCTACTGCTACCCGACGCCGGAACGCATCCGGGAAGGCGTCCGCAGGCTCGCGAACACGCTGACCGACGAGATGGAGCTGGTGCGGACCTTCGGCACCGTGCCGCAGCGCGCGGTGTCCGGGCCCGAAGCTCCCTCTCCCGACACGGCGTAACCTCGGGTCCTGCCGCACGATTCGATCGGTCCACTGCGCACCTGGTGCGCAGTGGACTCTTACTTTCAGGGGAGTTCGACCAGTGTCCGATCGTTGGGTCGCCGTGCTGTCCGGTGGGCTGTCGCACGAGCGCGAAGTGTCGTTGCGCTCCGGGAGGCGGTTGTCCACCGCGCTGCGCTCCGTCGGAATGACCGTGGGGGAGTGGGACGCGGACTCCCGCCTCCTCGCACGCGTCCAGGACGAACGGCCGGATGCCGTGGTCATCGCGCTGCACGGTGGTGAAGGGGAGAACGGCGCGGTGCAGTCCGTGCTGGACATGCTCGGCGTCCCGTACGTGGGCACCGACCCGCGCGCCTGCCGCCGCGCGTGGGACAAGCCGACCGCCAAGGCCGAGCTGGCGCGCGCGGGCCTCAGCACCCCGGACTGGGTGGTGCTGCCGCACGCCACGTTCCGCGAACTCGGGGCGCAGGCGGTGCTGGACGCGCTGGTGGCCAAGCTCGGCCTGCCGCTGATGTTGAAGCCGGACCAGGGCGGATCGGCGCTCGGCGCCCGGGTCGTCCGGGATGCCTCGGAACTGCCCTCGGCGATGGTGGGTGCGCTGGCCTACGGCGACACCGTGCTCGTCGAGCAGTTCGTCGAAGGCGTCGAGGTGGCGATCAGCGTCGTCGACACCGCGGACGGGCCGGAGGCGTTGCCCGCGGTGCGGATCGAAGCAGCCGACGGCGTGTACGACTACACCGCGCGCTACACCGCGGGGCTCACCAGCTACGAGGCCCCAGCCGATCTGGCACCGGACGTCGCGACCCGGGCGGGGGAGCTGGCGGTCTCGGCGCACCGGCTGCTGGGGCTGCGCGACGTGTCCCGCACCGACGCGATCATCGATCAGCACGGGGTGCCGCACTTCCTCGAAGTGAACGTGTCGCCGGGACTGACCGAGACCTCGCTGTTCCCGATGGCGGTGGAAGCCGCCGACCGGTCCCTCGGCGAGGTGTTCGCCGGACTGGTGGAGAAGGCGATCGCTCGCGGCAACTGATCGCATGTTTCACGTGAAACAGCGAGTGGGTCGAGTTCGCTGACCCGACGCGCAGTTCGCCGCTCAAGCAGGAGCCGCCGATGTCACGACATGGGCGGCTCTTCTTCGTTCCGGGGTCGACCTACGCATTGGCGGATCCGCGGAGCCGAAGTGATCGGCGTCGGGCCTGAGCGATGTCGGGCCCGCCGGACCGCGGAGGAGGGAGAGCGGTCGTCGGTGGCGGCCGCTCCAGCAAACCGGATGAACAGGGCAAAACGGTGATCGTCACCGTGACGAAAGGCCCCGGTGTCATCCCTCCCGGATTTCGCGGAGCTTTTCGGCCTCACCCGGCAACAACAACTCGGCCAACCGCTCCAAGTCGTCGACCGAACCGAACTCCACGACGATCCGGCCCTTCCGCTTGCCCAGATCGACCTTGACCTTCGTGTCGAAGCGGTCGGACAGCTTCTCCGCGAGTCCCTGCAAACCGGGGGACTGCAGCTGCTTCCGCGGCGCCGCCTTCTGCTTCGCCGGCCCCTCGCTCTTCTTGAGCGTCACCGCCTCCTCGGTCGCCCGCACGGACAACCCCTCGGCGATGATCCGCGATGCCAGCTCCTCCTGGCCGCCCGCGTCGTCCAAGGCGAGCAGTGCCCGCGCGTGCCCCGCCGACAGCACCCCGGCCGCGACCCGGCGCTGCACCGGCATCGGCAGCCGGAGCAGGCGGATCGTGTTGGTGATGACCGGACGGCTGCGACCGATCCGCTCCGCCAGCTCGTCGTGCGTCACGTCGAACTCGTCCAGCAGCTGCTGGTACGCGGCCGCCTCTTCGAGCGGGTTCAGCTGCACCCGGTGGATGTTCTCCAGCAGGGCGTCCCGCAGCAGCGCGTCGTCCGCCGTCTCGCGGACGATCGCCGGGATGACCTCCAGGCCGGCGCGCTGCGAGGCGCGCCAGCGGCGCTCGCCCATGATGAGCTCGTACTGGCCGGACTCGATCTCCCGCACCACGATCGGCTGCATCAGCCCGAACTCGCGGATCGAGTGCTCCAGCTCGGACAGCGCCTCTTCGTCGAAGACCTGCCGCGGCTGCCGCGGATTCGGCGTGATGGACGCGGTCACGACCTCCCGGTAGGTCGCACCCGCCACCGTTCCGCCGCTTGTTTCACGTGAAACCGGCTCTGGCGCGCTCGCGCCGTCCCCCGGAGCGGGGGAGGGAGGTGGGGTGAAGCCGGCGCCGCGCACGGAGACTCCGGTCGAGCCGCCGCTCTCCGCGGGAGGACCGCTCGGGATCAGCGCCGCGAGGCCGCGCCCCAGACCACCCTTGCGTTCGGTCATGCCGTCTTCCTCTCCACACCCCGCTCGGCGATCTCCTTCGCCGCATCCAGGTAGCTCATCGAACCCCGCGAACCGGGATCGTAGTTCAGCACCGTCTTGCCGAACCCGGGCGCTTCCGAGATCTTCACGCTGCGCGGGATGACCGTCCGCAGCGTGAGCTCCCCGAAGTGACCGCGCACCTCGTTGGTCACCTGGTCCGCCAGCTTGGTGCGGCCGTCGTACATCGTCAGCAGGATCGTGGACACCCACAGCGCCGGGTTCAAGTGAGCCTGCACCAGCTCGATGTTGCGCAGCAGCTGCCCGAGACCCTCCAGCGCGTAGTACTCGCACTGGATCGGGATCAGCACCTCGTGCGCGGCCACCATCGCGTTCACCGTGAGCAGGCCGAGCGAAGGCGGGCAGTCGATGAAGACGTAGTCGGGCGCGATCTGCTCGATCGCCTCGGACTTCAGCGCCTCCTTGAGCCGCCCTTCCCGGGCGACCATCGACACCAGTTCGATCTCCGAGCCGGCCAGGTCGAGCGTCGCCGGCACGCAGTACAGGTTCGGCGATTCGGTGCTCTGCGCCGCGGCGTCCGCGATGCTGATCTCACCGAGGAGCACCTCGTACACCGAGGGGACTCCAGACCGGTGGTCCACGCCGAGCGCGGTGCTGGCGTTGCCCTGCGGGTCGAGGTCGATCACGAGCACCTTCAGCCCCTGCACCGCCAGCCCGGCGGCCAGGTTCACCGTGCTCGTCGTCTTGCCGACGCCGCCCTTCTGGTTGGCGACGGTGAGGATGCGCCGCCGATCCGGGCGGGGGAGCTGCATCGTCTCGGGGTGCAGCACCCGGGTCGCCCGCTGGGCCTCTTCCATGATCGGAGTCCAGCCCACGCCATCCGCCGGGAAGGCCTCACTCGCTTGCTGACCGCGTTCTTCCGCGCTGGAAGGGAAACGCATGGAACCCATCACGCGCCCCTTCGTTTCACGTGAAACACGATCCGCTCCGTTCGACTCCGTCACCGTCCACGATCCTTCCTCGCTCTGCGGCCGCCGTCACGACGCCGACCGGGCGCTTTCTGAGATACCCGCTCCACGACGACGACCGTCGTCGGCACATCGAGCACGTTGTCGCCGCACGACAACACTTCACCGGGGCTGCCACCCACCGCCTGGACGGCGGCCGCATCGCGTTCCAGCTCTTCCGCAGCGGTCGATCCCTTCAACGCCAGCAACCGTCCGCCGGGACGCAACAGGGGGAGGCACCAGGCCGAGAGCCGTTCCAACGGCGCCACGGCGCGCGCGGTGACCACGTCCTGATCGGCGAGCCGATCACGTACCGGGCCTTCCTCGGCACGCCCACGCACCACCTCGACGGAGAGATCCAGTTCCTCGATGACTTCCCGCAGCCAGGCCACTCGTCGAGCCATCGGCTCCAGCAGAACCAGCTCGACATCGGGGCGAGCGATCGCCAGCGGAATGCCCGGCAGCCCCGCCCCTGAGCCTACGTCCACGACACGGCAATTCGGTGGCAGCAACTCCGCGAGTACCGCAGAGTTCAACAGATGGCGGTCCCAAATACGGGGGAGTTCCCGCGGGCCGATCAATCCTCGCCGCACGCCTTGCTCGGCGAGCATCGTCGCGAACCGCTCCGCTCCCGGAAGACGATCGCCGAACACCGCTCGCGCGGCCTCCGGAACCGGGATCGGATCACCTTCTGCTGCGGTCACAGTCTTCCACCCTGCTGTCGTTGTTTCACGTGAAACGGGGCGCGTCCACCAAGTCGGTACGGAGTTGTTTCACGTGGAACGGGCTCGATGATCGGCGCACTGGTTTCACGTGAAACGCGGACTCGGCACAGGCGGCCCGCGCGACCCGCATCATCATCTCAGCCCGAAGTCGGTCTTGCTCCCGCGCCTGGTTTCACGTGAAACACGGCGGATCCGGCTGCCCGGTTCCGCGCGGGACGACGTGCGGACGCAAGAACGCCCGGCCGAGGAGATCCCGACCGGGCGTCTGCGTTCGACCCCGCGTTCACCGCGGGGGAGGGGAGGTCAGTTCGACTTGTAGACGACGACCTTCCGGTTCGGCTCTTCGCCTTCGCTCTCGCTGTGCACGCCGTCCACCGCCGCGACCGCGTCGTGGATGATCTTCCGCTCGAACGGGGTCATCGGACGGAGGCGGGTCTCCTCGCCGGAGGACAGCACCTCTTCCGCCGTGGTGCGACCGAGGTCGCTGAGCTCCTCGCGTCGACCCGCGCGCCACCCGGCCACGTCCAGCATGAGACGGCTGCGCACGCCGGTGTCCTGCTGCACGGCGAGCCGGGTCAGCTCCTGGAGCGCTTCCAGCACCTGGCCGCGCGAGCCGACCAACTTCTCCAGATCGCCACCGCCGTCGATGCTCACCACCGCACGACCGGCCTCCACGTCGAGGTCGATGTCCCCGTCGTAGTCCAGCAGGTCGAGCAGCCGCTCCAGGTAGTCACCGGCCACGTCGCCCTCCTGGACGAGCAACGTCTCGGTATTGCTGCGCTCCTGGTCCGTGTTCGGCGCGGACTCCGCCGACTCCTCGACCTTGGTCGGCTCCTGCACGGTTTCAGACACTGGGCGTCTCCTCTCCAGGGGTACGCGACGTCGGTCAGCGGGACTCGCCCGGCCGGCTGTCGCGGGAACGGTCTTCGAACACCCCGGAGGCATCACCGGGTTGGTCTGCGTCGGCGGCCGGGCGCGCGGGGGAGGGGGCCTCGGTCGCGTCCTGGGTCGCGCTCTCGTCCGACTCCGCGGCGGCCGGCTTCGCCTCGATCGCCGCGGGCGCGGCGGCCTCGGTGGTCTCGGCGGTCGACGCGGCAGAGGGCGCAGAGGCCGCAGGCTCGGCGGTCGAAGCGGTGACGGTGGTGCCGTCGACGACGGCCGCCGCGGCCACCGCTTCCTCGCGGTCGATGCGGCTGTAGACGATGCGCTGCTGCCCCAGGGTCCAGAAGTTGTTGGCCAGCCAGTAGAGCAGGATCGCCAGCGGGAGGAACGGGCCGCCGATGATGGCGAACATCGGGAAGACCCACAGCACCATGCGGTTCATGATCTCGGTCTGCGGGTTCGCGGCCGCTTCCGGCGTCTGCCGCTGCACCGAGTGCCGGGAGGTGAAGTGGGTGGCGATGGCCGCGGCGACCATCAGCGGGACACCGACCACCAGCATCGACGGGCGGTCGGTTCCGAAGGTCGCGAGCACCTCGGGGGCCTGGCTGATCGTGTTCGACAGCTTCGCGCCGAACAGGTCGGCGGACACGAACGAGGCGACGTCCTCCGGGCCGAACACGAAGTTCGACGGCGCGCCGGGGCGGAACCCGTTGAGCACGTGGAACAGGCCGAAGAACACCGGCACCTGCACCAGCATCGGCAGGCAGCCGGAGATCGGGTTGAAGCCCTGCTCCTGCTGGAGCTTCTGCATCTCCTGCGCGAGCTGCTGCTTGTCGTGCCCGTACTTCTCCTGGAGCGCGCGGACCTGCGGAGCGAACTCCTGCATCTTCTTCATCGAGCGCACCTGGTGCACGAACGGCTTGAACAGCAGCGCCCGCAGGGTGAAGACGAGGAAGACCACGGACAGCGCCCAGGCGTACCCGCTGGCCGGGTCCAGCACGAAGCCGAAGACCTCGTGCCAGAACCAGAGGATCGCCGAGACCGGGTAGTTGATGAAGTCGAGCACTAGTCCTCCGCGGGGGGTCGGGGCGCTTCGCCCGGCTCGGCCGCCGGCCCGCCGGCGCGGCCCCGCCGGGATGGGACGTAGTCGAAGCCGCCGGGATGCCAGGGGCCGCACCGCAACAACCGCCGCACGGTGAGCCAGCTGCCGTAGAGCGCTCCGTGCACGGTCAGCGCTTCGACCGCATAGGCGCTGCAGCTGGGGTAGAACCGGCAGGTCGGCGGCAGCAACGGCGAGATGATCTTCCGGTAGACGTGCACCGGGCCGAGCAGCAGCCATGCGGCCGGGCTCGGACGAACCCGCTCACCGCTGTCCTGCGTGTCCGACATCCGGGGCCTCCAGCGCCATCTAGGGACCCGTCACCGGACCACCGCGCACCACGCGCAGCTTGCGCAGCGCCGCGTCGAGATCCGATCCGAGATCGCTGCTCGATGCGGTCGCGGCCGGGGGAAGTGCACGCACCACCACCAGTGTGCCAGCGGGCAACGCGTCGAGGCGGTCGCGCATCAGGTGCCGGAGCCGCCTGGTGACGCGGTGCCGCAGCACCGCGTTCCCGACGGCCTTGCTCACGACAAAACCCACGCGGGCCGGTTCGCCGGTGTCCCGAGTGGGTTCGATGTCCGAGTCCGACCGCGGTCCCGCCGCGGACGCCGGGTTCGGCTCGGCGCGCCCCGCGAGCTCGCTCGACGCGGGGTGCGCCGCCGTGGTCCCGTCGTGCCGGTCCCCGCCCTCGCGGTTCACCTGGTGGGCGCGTTCAACGGCGGCGCCGCGGACCTCGGTCCGGGGCGCCGCGTTCGGCACCAGCAGGTGCACCACCAATCGGGCGCGCCCCGCACGGCGGCCACGACGGACCGCCAGGCGAAATTCCTGGCTGGAGGTCAGCCGGGCGGCCGCGGGCAGCACGAACCGATGATCAGGCGGTCAGCGAGGCACGGCCCCTGCGGCGACGCGCGGACACGATGGCGCGACCGGCGCGGGTGCGCATGCGCAGCCGGAACCCGTGCTTGCGGGCACGGCGACGGTTGTTCGGTTGGAAGGTGCGCTTGCCCTTGCTCACGGTGGATCTCCCGTTACTTCAGGCCCGTTGGAACAGGCACGTGCTCGGCCCGATGGCTCGGTCAAGATGTCCCCGCCCGCCGTAGCGGCCATCGTGTCGAGCTCACCCCCCGGTGGAACGAGGGGAGTCTGCACGCGGCGGCACCGGTGGTGCCTCGCGCGCTGCGCCGGGACCTCTGCCGAAATCCAAGCGCGGCGACATTCCCGCTCGTGCGGCGGGGGACTGCACGAGGCTACGCCACCTGCCCGGATGCCCGGGCACCGGGGGGTTCCGCAGCCGGCGGAGCGGTCCCGGGAGGGCGGGACCACCCGCCTTGTGAGGCGATCTCGACCTTGTTAGGTTGTCCCTCCTGCGATGCGCGCCCGGCGGCGTGGGAGCCGCCGTCCGCACTGAGCATCGACGCGGCACGCAGGGGCACCACCAGGATCGCAGGTACCGGCGGGGACCCAGGGGGCACGTCCGAGGTTCGCTGCCGTACCTTCATGCACAGCTGTGGATAACTCTGTGGACACCTCGTCCGGGCGTGCGCGGAGCCAGTTCATCACTCCGCGCCGGCGACGCCGCACTTGCCGAGGTGTGGGAGTCAACGGTGCGGGTCACGTGCCGGTGAGGGGAGCGCAGGGGTGACCGACCACCAAACCGAGCTTGGTCGGGTCTGGGACGAAGTGGTGCTGGAGTTGTCCTCGGGCACGCTGTCGCCGCAACAACGCGCTTGGATGCGCGTGACCCGCCCGATCGGCCTGCTGGATGGTACGGCACTGCTGGCCGCTCCCAGTGATTTCGCGAAGGAAGCGATCGAGCGCGCGCTGCGGGACCCGATCACCGACGCGCTGTCCCGCCGCTTGGGCCGGGAGGTGTCGCTCGCGGTCAAGGTGGACACCGCGGTGCCCGCGCCGACCCGTCCGCTCGCCGCGCCCGAGGCCCGGCCGGAACCGCCGGCCCGCGCGGGGGGCGAACCGGCCGAGCGGCCCACGACGTTCGGGATCGCCTACGACTCCTCCCCGTACATCGCGACCGGACCCTCGAACTACTCGGCACCGCCGCGGCGGCCGGAGGCCTTCGGCAGCACCGCGCACGGCGGTTCGATCAGCGGTTCGCTGCCGAACGAGCAGGTCGGCTCGCCGTACACCCACCAGCCGCGGGAGGCGCAGCACTCCCCGGACTCCCGGATCGCGCCGGAGACCTCCTACTCCCCGGCCGCGCCGTACGCGCCGGAAGCGCAGTACAGCTCCGAGCAGAAGTACTCCGCCGAGGGCGGCTACGCCGACTACCAGCCGGAACCGGACCGCGCGCCCGAGCAGCAGTGGCCGGCGGCACCGGAAGCGCCGGTGGAGCAGGACCACGAGGCCGACGCCGAGGACGAGTCCGCCGACCAGGAGGACGCCACCCCGACCGAGGCGAACGTGTGGCCGACCTTCGGCCGCGGCCAGCACACCGAGCAGCACCAGCCGGGCCAGCCGTTCACCGCGCCGAAGCACGCGCCGCCGACCTCGCAGACCAGGCTGAACGCGAAGTACACCTTCGACACCTTCGTGATCGGCGCCTCCAACCGGTTCGCGCACGCGGCCGCGGTGGCGGCGGCGGAGGCACCGGCGCGCGCGTACAACCCGCTGTTCATCTGGGGCGAGTCCGGACTGGGCAAGACGCACCTGCTGCACGCGGTGGGGCACTACACGCAGCGGTTGTTCCCGGGGATGCGGGTGCGCTACGTGTCCACCGAGGAGTTCACGAACGACTTCATCAACTCGCTGCGCGACGACCGGCAGGTGGCGTTCCAGCGCCGCTACCGCGACGTGGACGTGCTGCTGGTCGACGACATCCAGTTCCTGGAGGGCAAAGAAGGTACTCAGGAGGAGTTCTTCCACACCTTCAACACGCTGCACAATTCGAACAAGCAGATCGTGGTGTCCTCGGACCGCCCGCCGAAGGGGCTGCGCACGCTGGAGGACCGGCTGCGCACCCGGTTCGAGTGGGGCTTGATCACGGACATCCAGCCGCCGGAGCTGGAGACGCGCATCGCGATCCTCCGGAAGAAGGCGGCGCAGGACCGGATGGCGGCGCCCGCCGAGGTGCTGGAGTTCATCGCCGCCCGCATCGAGCGGAACATCCGGGAGCTGGAGGGCGCGCTGATCCGGGTGACGGCGTTCGCGTCGTTGAACCGGCAGCCGGTGGACGTGCAGCTGGCGGAGATCGTGCTGCGCGATCTGATCCCCGATTCGGCGACGCCCGAGATCACCGCGCCGACGATCATGGGCGTCACCGCCGAGTACTTCGCGGTGACGATCGACGACCTGTGCGGGCCGGGGAAGACGAAGGCGCTGGCGCAGGCGCGGCAGATCGCGATGTACCTGTGCCGGGAGCTGACCGACTCGTCGCTGCCGAAGATCGGGCAGAGCTTCGGCGGCCGGGACCACACGACGGTCATGCACGCGGACAAGAAGATCCGCAAGGAGATGGCGGAGCGGCGTCGGGTGTACGACCAGGTGCAGGAGCTCACGTCCCGGATCAAGCAGCAGTCGCGCGGCTGAGACCCTTCCTCCTGGCGTCCATGCAGGTCAGCGCGCCGCGCTGATCGACTCCGATGCACTGCGTCCTGCTGGTGAGGCGTACGCTCCAATCGTATTAGCGAGTGGCCGGTAATCACTGGTCACGATGCCGCCGAGGTGCCCGACGCGGCGCCGCGGGAACCGGCGGGCGCGGCCGTGCCGGATAGCTCTGACCTGCGTGTCCGGCAGCGACCTGCGGCCGTGCACGAGCGTGGAGCGCGACGAGGCGGACAGCACCGGCGGGCCGGCGGATCTTCAACAGCACGGCACGAGGGCCGGCGCTGCGGGTCGCACGGCTGCGGACGCGGAAGCCTCCGGGTGCCGGCGTCCCCGGAGCGCGGGACCCGGAGCACGGACAGCTGCGAAGCCGGACGCGCCGCCCCGAGGTCGGCGTTCGCCCGACCCGCCCGGCGCGCCCCCTCCAACGGTTCCGATCGCCTCGCGCATCCGCGGCGGCCGGACCCCGACCTCCCGGCCGGACGCGCGGAACCTTTCTGCTCCACCCCGGGGACGCGACCCGGGCGCCCCGCCAGAAAGATCCCGCGAGATCTCCGCGGGCCGACCGTCCGGCGCCGACGCGGAATCGGCTCCGGCCCGCAGGCGCCGCGATCGCTCGCCACGCCGCACCGCCACCACACCAGAGCCGCACCGGCACCGGACGAAGCCGCACCGGCACACCGCAACCCCGTCCCCACGAGCGCTGCCGCCGCGAGCCCCGGCCGGCCGGACCACCGCGAGACGCCCGCCGAACCTTTCTGCCGCACCGGTCGGCTCCCAGCACCCACCGTTCACAGAAAGATCCGCGCCCGGAACCGGACCCGACGCGCCCCCGGAGGCCGCCGGCGGCCGTGCACACCCTGTGGAGAACTCGGATTCCGAGCGGTCTGCGCACAACCGGTCGCTCAGCGCACGGATTTCGCCGCTCCGCCGCCCCCTCGACCCCCGTGCCGGCCACCGGAGCGCTTCGAACCGGTGGATCGGGGTGTGGATCGCGCGAACTTTTCTGCGCGGGGGCAGTGGCCTTGCCCTCATCTCCCAGCAGAAAACCCGCCGCGAGGTCGACCTGTCCACAGTTCCGCCATCCCCAGGCCTGAGCTGGAGTTTTCCCCAATCCGTGCACAGGCTGTGCACAACCATCCCCGACCTGCCCACAGGCCATACCCCGGTTGGACACAGGAAACCCACAGATCTGCCCACACCCCGATCGGTGGAGGCCCGAAAAGGGGGCCCTCATCCGCAGGGGCTGGGTACAACTGGGGGTTCAGCTGTGGATGGCGGTGTGGACAACATGGCCTCGATGTGGACAACTTCGGGTCGGTCAGAAGTTCCCCACGACTCGTTCAGACCATCCACCGGTTACTCCCAGTCCCCATCCACAGCTGTCCAGGTGTCGTGAGCAGCCAAAACGGGGGTTATCCCCACAACCCACAACCCTTACTACTACTGCTCTCTTTCTTTTCTTTTGAATGAAGAAAAAAAGAAGAGAGAGGGGCGGTGGACAAGTGGACAACCGAGCCGAGGCCGGCCGGAACGAGCGCTTCGAGAGCCCGGACCCGGATGCGGCGATCGCGACGAACGCTCTACGGTGGAACTCCCGCGACGGCCGATCCGGAGCCGCGAGCTCGTGGCCGTCTCGTGGGACGGGTTCCGCTGCGCCCCGCGGCAGGTGCCGCCCTCCGGGCGCGCACCCCGGGCGACGCAACGGAACACCGGCCCCCGACAGCCCCGCACCGACAGCACTCCCGGAGCTGGCCGCCCCCACGGCGCCAGCAGCGTTCTCCCCGGCACCCGGCTTCGGCCGAAACCGAAAGGACATCGATGAAGATCCGCGTGGAACGTGACGGTCTTGCCGACGCCGTCGCCTGGGTCGCGCGCAGCCTGCCGTCGCGGCCGCCGGTTCCGGTGCTGGGCGGGGTGCTGCTGGACGCGAGCTCCGGCGAAGCGCTGACCATCTCCGGTTTCGACTACGAGGTCTCCGCTCAGGTCACGACCGAGGCGTCCATCGACTCCACCGGCAAGACCCTGGTCTCCGGGCGGTTGCTGGCCGACATCACCAAGTCGCTGCCGAACCGGCCCGTCGAGATCACCGTGGACGGCTCGCGGGTGACGATCACCTGCGGCAGCTCGCGGTTCAGCCTGCCGACCATGCCCGTCGAGGACTACCCGGAGCTGCCCTCGATGCCGGAGCGCGCGGGTGCGGTCCCCGGCGACCTGTTCTCCGCCGCCGTCGCCCAGGTCGCGGTCGCCGCCGGGCGGGACGACACGCTGCCGATGCTCACCGGCGTCCGCATGGAGATCAACGCGGACCGGCTGACGATGGTCGCCACCGACCGGTTCCGGCTCGCGATGCGCGAGTTCACCTGGGAACCGGACGAGTCGATCGCCGACACCGCGATCCTCGTGCCGGCCAAGACGCTCGCCGAGTCCGCGAAGACCCTCGGCGGCTCCGGCACCAAGGTGGAGATCTCGCTGGCGTCCGGCGACGGCCTGCTCGGCCTGTCCGGCTCGACCCGTCGGAACACCACCCGGCTGCTGGACGCGGAGTTCCCGAAGTACCGCCAGCTGCTGCCGTCCGAGACGGCGGCCACCGCGATCATCGACGTGGCCCCGCTGGTCGAGGCGATCAAGCGCGTGTCGCTGGTCGCCGAGCGCGGCACCCAGGTGCGGCTGGAGTTCTCCGACTCCGGGCTGCGGCTCACCGCGGGCGGCGACGACGAGGGCAGCGCCGAAGAGGAGCTCCCCGTCGAGCTCACCGGCGAGGGCCTGACCATCGCGTTCAACCCGACGTACCTGCTCGACGGCCTGGGCGCGCTCAAGACCGACCGGGCCCAGATGCTGTTCACCACATCCAACCGCCCCGCGCTGCTGAAGCCGGTCGGGGAGGATGGTGAGGTGGTCGAGGGCTACCTCTACCTGCTGATGCCGGTGCGCCTGCCGGGCTGAGGTGGTCCCGGTGCCCGCCGCGATCCGCCCGGGCGCCGATCACATGCGGCACCGGGCCGCGTCCGAACGGCCGGCCCGGGCAACAACCAGTCTCGAAGGGGAAGATCCGGTGCAACTGGGACTTGTGGGTCTCGGCCGAATGGGTTTCAACATGCGCGAGCGGCTGCGGGCCGCCGGGCACGAGGTCATCGGCTACGACCGGAACCAAGAGGTCAGCGACGTCGCTTCGATCGCGGACCTGGCGGGCGGGCTCACCGGCCCGCGGATCGTGTGGATCATGGTTCCGCACGGCGAGCCCACGAAGCAGACCATCGAGGCGCTCGCCGAGGTGCTCTCCGCGGGTGACCTGGTCATCGAGGGCGGGAACTCCAAGTTCACCGAGGACCAGGCAAACGCGGCGCTACTCGCCGAGCACGGCGTGAAGTACGTCGACGTCGGCGTGTCCGGCGGCGTGTGGGGCGCCACCAACGGCTACGGCCTGATGGCGGGCGGCGACACCGCCGACATCGAGCGCGCCATGCCGATCTTCGACGCGCTGCGGCCGGAAGGTCCCCGTGAGGAGGGCTTCGCGCACGCCGGGCCGGTCGGTGCCGGGCACTACGCGAAGATGGTGCACAACGGCATCGAGTACGGCCTGATGCAGGCCTACGCCGAGGGCTTCGAACTGCTCGCCGCCTCCGACGTGGTGACCGACGTGCCCGCGACGATCAAGGCGTGGAGCCGGGGCACCGTGGTGCGCTCCTGGCTGCTGGACCTGCTGGTGCGCGCGATGGACGACGACCCGGAGCTGCAGAAGCTGCGCGGTTACGTCTCCGACTCCGGCGAGGGCCGCTGGACGGTGGAGGAGTCGGTGCGCCACGCGGTGCCGACCCCGGTGATGACCGCCGCGCTCTACGCCCGGTTCGCCTCCCGCCAGGACGACTCGCCCGCGATGAAGGCGGTCGCCGCGCTGCGCAACCAGTTCGGCGGGCACGCGGTGGAGACCAACGAGGGCTGAGCCGGGTCGCCGTGTCGACAAGGTGACATGTCGGTGAGGTGACTCCGCGCGGGTCACCTCACCACGTGCCCGGCCGCGCGGGTGCCGTCCGCGCGACCAAATCCCGTGGAGCGCTGTGTACGTCCGACATCTGCAAGTGACCGACTTCCGCTCGTGGCCGCAGGCCGACCTGGCCTTCGAACCGGGGGCGAGCGTGCTGGTCGGGTCCAACGGCCAGGGCAAGACGAACCTGGTCGAGGCGCTGGGGTACGTCGCCACGCTCGGCTCGCACCGGGTGTCCAGCGATGCGCCGCTCGTGCGCTACGGCGCGCAGCGCGCGTTCGTGCGCGCGGCGGTGGTCAACGGCGGCCGGGAGCTGCTGGTCGACCTGGAGATCACGCCGGGCAAGGCGAACCGGGCGCGGATCAACCGCGGTGCCCCGGGCAAGCCGCGCGACGTGCTGGGCATCCTGCGCACCGTGCTGTTCGCGCCGGAGGACTTGGCGGTGGTGCGCGGGGACCCGGGGGAGCGGCGGCGGTTCCTGGACGAGCTGCTGGTGTCGCGGTCGCCGCGGTACGCGGGGGTGCGCGCGGACTACGAGCGGGTGCTGCGCCAGCGCAGCGCGCTGCTGAAGTCGGCGGGCGCGGCGCGCCGGGGCGGTCCGGCGCCGGACCTGCGGACGCTGGAGGTCTGGGACGGGCACCTCGCGGCGCACGGCGCCGACCTGCTGGCGGCCCGGCTGGACCTGGTGGCGGACATCGCCCCGCACGTGACCAGCGCTTATGCCAGCGTGGCGGAGACCGGGACGGACAGCGCGCCGGCCGGCCGGGTCGCGGACGTGCGCTACCGCAGCAGCCTCGGAGACTCGTTGCCCGCCGGGTACGGGGTGCCGCAGGGCGTGCGGGCCGACCGGGCCGAGCTGGAGTCGGCGCTGCTCGCGGAGCTGGAACGGGTGCGCGGCCAGGAGCTGGAGCGCGGGGTGTCGCTGGTCGGGCCGCACCGCGACGACCTGGAGCTGGTGCTCGGCGAGCTGCCCGCGAAGGGCTACGCGAGCCACGGCGAATCGTGGTCGTTCGTGCTGGCGTTGCGGCTGGCTTCGTACCACCTGCTCACCGAGGATGGCGCGGAGCCGGTGCTGATCCTGGACGACGTGTTCGCCGAGCTGGACCGGCGGCGCCGCTCGCGGCTGGCCGAACTGGTCGGCGGTGCCGAGCAGGTGCTGGTCACCGCGGCGGTGGGGGAGGACGTGCCCGAGGAGTTGAAGGGCACCCGCTTCGACGTCCGCGACGGGGAGGTGCGCCGTGTCGGGTGAGTTGCCGGGCGCCGCCGGTGAGCGCGGCACACGCAGGGTGAACGTCATCCCCCGGAGTTACCCACAACTGGGGATAAGGCTGTGGATGGTGTGGATAACTCGATGACATCGGGCGAGCGCGCGGAGCGATCGGACGCCGCCGAGGCCGGCTCGGCGGAGCTTCCCGCGGCCGGTTCCGACGGCGCTGAGCTGCACGGATCGGATCTGGCGCGGGCCGCGCTGCAGGCGGCGAAGGAGAAGTCGAAGTCGCAGCGCCGCACCCGGCGCAGCGTGCTGGGCTCCGGTGGTTCCCGCCGGCGCCGCCGCTGGTCGGGGCCGGGCGCGGACGAACGGGATCCGCAGCCGCTGGGCAGGCTGGCCTCCCGGCTGGCCACCGAGCACGGCTGGAACCACCGGCTCTCCGGCGGGCAGGTGTTCGCGCGGTGGAACGGCCTGGTCGGCGGGGACATCGCGGAGCACACGAAGCCGGTCGCGCTCTCCGACGGGGAGCTGACGGTGCAGGCCGAGTCGACGGCGTGGGCCACCCAGCTGCGCCTGCTGCAGCGGCAGATCCTGCAGCGCATCGCCGACGGGGTGGGCAAGGGCGTGGTCCGCAAGATCAAGGTGCAGGGCCCGGCTGCACCGAGCTGGCGGCACGGGCCCCGGCACGTCCCCGGCCGCGGGCCGCGGGACACCTACGGCTGAGCCCCGACGAGCCCGCGCAGGAGCCGCGCGGACGCGCTCGCGGGTCTCGGATGGTGTCCCGATCCGAGTTCTCGGCTCTGTGAGGAATTCAGGGGTGTCCTTGCCGCACTCCTGTCGGGGACACCCAGTAGAATCGTCAGGGTGGGTGCGGCGTCCTGCGCCGCCGGACGCCCGGCCCGCACGTCCGCACCGCGCTTCGACCGCCGGTCGCGGCCGTGCCCAGGACCGGACGACGAGCCGTGCCCGCCGTGGTGGGCGCCCGTGCGCGGGCGCCGCAGGGCGGTCGCCGACGCGGCCGGGCCACCCAGACACATTGCCGGTTCGAGGAGACACCGAGGCCCGTGGCATCGAAGAAGAACGAATACAGCGCGTCGTCCATCACCGTGCTTGAGGGCTTGGAAGCCGTCCGCAAGCGTCCCGGCATGTACATCGGTTCCACCGGTGAGCGCGGCCTGCACCACCTCGTGTGGGAGGTGGTGGACAACTCCGTCGACGAGGCGATGGCCGGTTACGCGACGACCGTCGAGGTGACCCTGCTGGCCGACGGCGGCGTCCGCGTCACCGACGACGGCCGCGGCATCCCGGTGGACATGCACCCCGTGGAGAAGAAGCCGACCTTGGAGGTCGTGCTCACCGTGCTGCACGCGGGCGGCAAGTTCGGCGGCGACTCGTACGCCGTCTCCGGTGGTCTGCACGGCGTCGGCGTGTCGGTGGTGAACGCCCTCTCGTCCGCGCTGGAAGCGGAGATCTACCGCGACGGCAGCGTGTGGCGCCAGCGCTACGAGGACTCCAAGCCGGTCAGCGACGTGCAGAAGGGCGAGGGCACCAAGCGCACCGGTACCTCGATCACCTTCTGGGCGGACCCGAACATCTTCGAGACCACCCGCTACAACGCGGAGACGGTGTCGCGGCGCCTGCAGGAGATGGCGTTCCTGAACAAGGGGCTGACCATCGTGCTGCGCGATGAGCGCATCGCCGAGGAGGACGAGTCCGGCGAAGACGCGGGCGGCCGGTCGGCGCGCGCCTCGGAGCGGACCTTCCACTACCCGGGCGGGCTTGAGGACTTCGTCAAGCACATCAACGCGACGAAGGAGCCGATCCACAAGAAAGCCGTCGCCTTCAGCGCCTCCGGCACCGGCGTCGAGGTCGAGGTCGCGATGCAGTGGAACTCCGGCTACAACCAGTCGGTCTACACCTTCGCGAACACGATCAACACGCACGAGGGCGGTACCCACGAGGAGGGCTTCCGCTCGGCGCTGACCCGCGTGGTCAACGCCTACGCGAAGGAGAAGAAGCTCCTCAAGGAGAAGGACGGCAGCCTCACCGGTGACGACGTCCGCGAGGGCCTCGCCGCGATCGTGTCGGTGAAGGTCCGGGAGCCGCAGTTCGAGGGCCAGACGAAGACGAAGCTGGGCAACACCGAGGTCAAGTCGTTCGTGCAGACGGCGTCCTTCGAGTGGCTCAACGACTGGTTCGAGCGCAACCCCGCCGACGCCAAGACGATCATCAACAAGGCGGTCGGTTCGGCGCAGGCGCGGATGGCGGCCCGCCGGGCGAAGGAACTGGTCCGGCGCAAGAGCGCGATGGACATCGGCGGCCTGCCCGGCAAGCTGAAGGACTGCCAGTCCAACCAGCCCGACGAGTGCGAGCTCTACATCGTGGAGGGCGACTCCGCGGGCGGTTCGGCGAAGGACGGCCGGGAGTCGCGCTTCCAGGCGATCCTGCCGATCCGCGGCAAGATCATCAACGTGGAGAAGGCGCGGATCGACAAGGTCCTCAAGAACAACGAGGTCCAGTCGATCATCACCGCGCTGGGCACCGGCATCCACGACGAGTTCGACCTCTCGAAGCTGCGGTACCACAAGATCGTGCTGATGGCCGACGCCGACGTCGACGGCCAGCACATCCGGACGCTGCTGCTGACCCTGCTGTTCCGGTTCATGCGCCCGCTGATCGAGAACGGGCACGTCTACCTGGCCCGCCCGCCGCTCTACAAGATCAAGTGGCCGCGCTCGGAGCCGGAGTTCGCCTACTCCGACCGCGAGCGCGACGGGCTGCTGGAGGCGGGCGCGGCGGCCGGCCGCAAGCTGCCGAAGGACGACGGCATCCAGCGCTACAAGGGTCTCGGCGAGATGAACCCGCAGGAGCTGTGGGAGACCACCATGGACCCGGACACCCGGCTGCTCATGCAGGTCTCGCTGGACGACGCCGCCACCGCCGACGAGCTGTTCAGCGTGCTCATGGGCGAGGACGTCGAGGCGCGCCGCTCGTTCATCGTGCGCAACGCCAAGGACGTCGGCTTCCTCGACGTCTGATCCCGGACCCGCCAGCACGGACGGGATCGACCGCCGTCGCCGGGCCACCGCGCCCGGCACCCCGCGCCCCCCCGCCCCCCCCCCCGGCGCCCCCCCCCCCCCCCCCCCCCCCCCCCCCCCCCCCCCCCCCCCCCCCGCTGCCGAACCCGCCTCGCGCCGAGCCTGGCGGAACCCCGGTTGGCCGTCCCGCTGCGGGAACGTTCACCGGTGG